>NZ_LN852696.1:900000-1064170 GCF_001244545.1 Candidatus Stoquefichus sp. SB1
TGCCCATTCAATGCTAAATATACACAAGTTTTAAAAGAATATTGTGATCAACAAAAGATACCTTTGAAACTTAAACATATTTTAACATGTGAACAAGCCCAAAATGCTCCTACCCCCTTAACAACATATAGCTTGTTTTATAATAAAGTCTTTATTACACGAGAGGTTTTAAATGCAAGAAAATTTGAAAAGATATGGGGTCAGATTTATGAAGAAGATTGATTATAAAAAAGAATATAAAGATATTTATATGCCTGCTATGAAACCATCACTAATTGAGATGCCGGTTATTCAATATGTATGTGTTGATGGAATGGGAAATCCAAATACATCACCAGAATATAAAGAGGCGCTTGCTATTTTATATGCAATCTCTTATACAATTAAGATGAGTCCAAAGAAAGGAACACAACCAAAGGATTATTTTGAATATGTTGTTCCACCATTAGAAGGACTGTGGTTTGGAGAAGAGGGATATTTTGATGGAACGCGGATTGTAGATAAGGATAAATTTCATTGGAAATCAATGATTCGATTACCAGAGTTTGTTACGCGTGAATATTTCGAGGAAGCAAAACGTCAGGCGGCTTTGCAAAAACCAGAACTAGATATACAAAAAGCTTATTTTTTTGAGTATGATGAAGGATTGTGTGTTCAAATTATGCATAAAGGAAGTTATGATGATGAACCAGCGAGTGTTCAGAAAATGAATCAGTTTATTGCTGATAACCACTTCCTAACAGATATTAATGATATACGTCTTCATCATGAAATTTATTTAAGTGATCCAAGAAAAACAAAACAAGATAATTTAAAAACAGTAATTAGACATCCAATAAGAAAAAAATGATGGATGTCTTTTTTTGATTATTTTGTTATGGATGCTGTATAATAAAGATAAGGAGGAGTATAAAAATGGATAATTGTATGGTAGGAGATTATAAACATGGGTGTTATATCAATAATGAAACTCAAGAACTGATTTATTTTGATTTATTAAGCTTAGCAGAAAAATTACAGGGAAAAACACAAAAAACAGTTATAAATTATCAAACAATTGAAAGTGTAAATGTTTGTTATTCATTGAATCAAGGTGTGCGCTTTGGTAGTACAACGATAACATTAGAAGTTCATTTGACAAATGGTGTTATAAAAGACATTGTTATTCTTTATCTTAATACAAAACGTGATGAACTTAATCGTTTTATTCGCGCTTTATTAGCATCCGGTTTGAATATTGTTGATGAAAAGCATCTTTTACAAACGATTTTGGATAGTGATGAAAGAGTAGGAACAATAATTGCAAACATGATTCAAAAATAAAAATGCATATGATTTGAAAGTTTGACATATCTTATTATACTGTTAAGAAAAGGAGGGCTTATTATGGTAAATATGCAAAAGGTAGCAGTTATTGGTTGTGGATTTGTTGGAGCCACATCTGCTTTTAGTTTAATACAAACAGGTTTGTTTTCAGAAATGGTTTTGATTGATGCTAATCATGAAAAGGCTATTGGAGAAGCAATGGATTTAAGTCATGGGAGTGCTTATTTAACTCCTATGAAAATATATGCAGGTGGTTATGATGATATTGTTGATGCAGGATTAATTGTCATTACTGCGGGGGCAAATCAAAAACCAAATGAAACAAGATTGGATTTAGTGAAGAAAAATGTGGCGATTTATAAGAGTATTATTCCTGAGATTAAAAATCGTCAATGCGAAGGTATTTTACTGATTGTTTCCAATCCAGTTGATATTCTCACTTATGTAACATTAAAATTATCAGGTTTTCCAGCACATCGTGTGATTGGTTCAGGAACTGTTTTGGATACAGCTAGACTTAAATATGTTTTAGGACGCCATCTACAAGTGGATCCTAGAGATGTACATGCTTATATTGTTGGTGAACATGGGGATAGTGAATTAGTTGTCTGGTCAGGGGCTCAGGTGGCTGGTATCCATATCAATCATTTTTGCGAACTTAGAGGTCATTTTCAACATCAGGAAGCTATGGAAAGGCTAGCTCAAGAAGTGCGTGATAGTGCTTATGAGATTATTGAACGTAAAGGAGCAACTTATTATGGTGTGGCTGTAGCTGTGAAAAGAATCGCAACGGCTATTGTTAAGGATGAACATGCTGTATTACCAATTTCAAGTTTGATGAAAGGTGAATTTGGATTGGAAGATATTTGTTTAAGTATTCCTACAGTTGTAGGGCAAAATGGAGTTGAAAAAGTTGTAGATATTTATTTGGATAATGAAGAAAATAAAAAGCTTCAGGCAAGTGCTCAAGCATTAAAAGAAGTTTTACAAGATTTAGAACTGTAAATAAAAATGCGCATGAATGATTCATGTGCATTTTTATTTGCCTAGAATTGCTCCGCTTTGACTGACAACTTGTGAAGCAATGAGATTCGCTTGAGTCAGGCAATCACGCCATGGCAGCGCAAGTGCGCGGTAAGCCAAAATTGTTCCGATATGGCTATCACCGGCTCCTATAGTATCTATAACTTCTGCTTCAAAGCCACTTATATAAAGTGATTCATTATAATCATAGAAATAACTGCCATTTTCTCCTAATGTGACGATTACAGGCTGTTGGGTCTGCTCAAATAGGCACTGAGCTGCTTTATGTAACTGTGATTGTTGTGTATATGCTAAAATTTCCTGTTGATTGAGGTGAAGAATGGGATGCAATGCAAAAATTCTTTGTAACTTTTCAGGCTGAATATGCATAATACGTGGACCAGGGGCAAAGAATATCTTTAAATGTGGATGTCTTTCTAAAAAATCAATAATATACTGACCTGTTGCTTCTTCGATTTCTAATCCACATATATAGACCTGATCATAAAGTGAAGTATCCAAATTTTCTAACCATTCAGGCTGATAAAAATACTCAGCACCATGTTCACATATAAAAGTTCTTTCACCACTATCATCAACCAAACAATAACAACAACCATTACGTTGATCTGTTTCAATCAGAATAGGAATTTCATTTGCCAAAAAATGCTGTTTCACAAAATCTCCATATATACCTTTTCCAATAGGTGATAATAAATCAAAAGGAATTTCAAAGTATTTTAAAATACTTGCGACATTAAATGCACATCCACCAATCGAGAACTTTTGACTGATAATATTTTCATCTCCCGTTTGAGTGGGAATCTGATGTAAACGAATAATAACATCACAGACACTTGAACCAATGACTAACGTTTTTTTCATCATAACACGTCCTTTGCCTCATTATATCATTTCTCATAAGACAAGAACATATTTTATGATTCATTTTCATAGAGATAATGATTAATTTTAAAATACATTGTCTGAAAATCTCTTTTTAGTATTTCAAGAGGTCCAATGATTTCAGCTTGTTCCATAGATGAACAAGCAATTGACAACATATCAATCATTTCAATAGCTTGTCCTAAGTGGGTTAATGTCTCATCTAATAATTCTTGACTTTTATCCATTTGGGTCACCTCACTTTCTTTTTTATTATAGAATATTGCCGAATATTCGGCAATATTAAATGTTGAAACATCTCTTTATAATAAAATAAAGAGAGGAGATTTCTATATGATTTCTTTTGAACCATTTTTTAAAACTTTAGAAAGAAAAGGAATGAGTCAATATCAATTAATTCACGATTATCATGTCAGTACTGGAACTTTAGATGCAATGAGAAAAAATAAAAGTGTTACACTTAATACCATTGTTGATTTATGTGTTATTTTAGATTGTGAAATTCAAGATATCGTAAAAATTGTAAAATCTTAAAAGCTGTCATCTTATAGATGACTTTTTTAGTATTTAAAATATGAAAGTATTTTCATTGCTATCTTTGACAAATCTTATAAGATTATTCACTTTTCAGTGAAATATTATCATAATCTTATAAAGATTGAAAAAATATAAGCATTTATTCATGTTTATAACTACGTTTTGCATTTAACTACTTATTAATACAAAGTAGGTGAAATCTATGGAAGAAACACAATTGTTGAAGGGAATATTAGAAGGATGTGTATTGACATTAATTTCTGAAAAGGAGACATATGGTTATGAAATAATTGCTTGTTTAAATGAGTATGGATTTACTGATATCCAAGAAGGAACATTATATCTGGTTTTAAATCGTTTGGAGAAAAGAGGCTATATAAGCTGTCGAGTAGGACGTTCACCTTTAGGACCTAAAAGAAAATATTTTTCAATGACTCAAAAAGGTGAGAGGTATTTAATCGAATTTCAAAAAGCATATGATAGGATTACTCATCAGGCTGATATGATTTTAAAAAAGGGAAAATAAATATGGAAAAATATGAAAAACAATTAACTGGAGAATACTTAGAAAAATATGAAGAAATAGAAGCACTTTGTCAGAATTTTTCATTCTTTATGAATGATGATGATTATTATAAAATAGTTATTCTTAATGAAACATTAGATTTATTATTAGAAGCACAGCAACATCATCAACCAGTTAGTTATGTTTTAGGTCATGATTTACAGAAGTTTATTTATTTACGTTATAAAGAATGTTCACAATATAGTTTTTCATATGGAAATATGGGAATTATATTTTTTGGGGTCTTTTGTTTATTTAAATACTTGTTTCCTAATGCATTTGCATATCATCTAATGGAGACAGAATATTATGTATTTTTATTACTTCCTTTGATAACGAAATTTTTTTATTTTCTCAATCAGAACATTTGTTTGAATATGTTTTTTCGACTCAAGAAAAATATAAGGGAATCTATTTCTTATGGAATCTTTGGATTAGAAATGATAGGAATTGTTATCATAATTATTCAAAGTTTATTCAAGATGGAGATTGATGTACTCATTTATAACGTTTTATTTTTTTCTTGTGTGATATTGATTATCTATAGTAAACGACAACATAAAGAAATTAATTTTTTTGAATGGTTCAATAAAACTGCAAAATCACATACAATATATACTCTTTTTGTCATTGAACTTATTATATTTTTGGTTTTATCAGCATGGTTTTCTCATTATCTTTGGCCACTTGTGACAACTGGAACATTCCAATGGTTTATTCCAACACTTGTATGTGTCTTATTAACAACAATTCCTCTTAAAGGTTTAAATAAAAAAGTATTCATTATCACTGTGATGTTGAGGAATTATTAGATCAATATTTGTCACATTGTTTTTTCTTGATTACTAAACGAAAAATGACTAATGATATACCATTGACTTATGAAGATTATTTTGTGAAATTACAAAAGAAACATCATTATTATAAAAAAATATTTTTCTTTCATATCCTTTTGTTACTTATATCATTTATGATGTTTATGACCTCTTTTCAATTCAGTTTATTCTATTTCATTATAATTGGATATTTTGTATTTGGAGTGTTTAATCTTTATAAGTATGATTGTGTTTTTAATAAAATTGATCAAGTTTGTGATATGGCTGAAACTCTTGATTAGATAAATGAAGTATAGAGAATTATTTTGATATGAGTAGTATTTTTTTTGAATATATGGATAAATGACTATATAAACAGATTCGTTTGACATCAATGATTTTAATATTATACAATAAAATAGAGTTATTGAAAGAAGTGAAAATATGTTAATTGAACAAAAATTGGAACAGATTAAATTATCATCATCTCAAAAGAGTATAGCTCAGTTTTTATTAAGAAAAAGATCTCTTATTAAAGATATGACAATTCTAGAATTGGCTCAGGAAACCTATACTTCTACAGCAACGGTGATTCGTCTAGCTAAAAAACTGGGATATCATGGATATGATGATTTAAAAAAAGATTTTTTAAAAGAAATTGAATATATAGATACACATTTTCATCATGTTGATCCTAATTTTCCTTTTCATCAAGGTGATAATATTCAACGTATTGCTCATCAAGTTACATGTGTTGCAACAGAAACACTTGCTGATACATGTTCATTGATTGAACATGATGCTCTACAAAAAGCAGTGTTCATGTTAAAAAATGCTAAGAATATTCATTTATGTGCTATTTCATATTGTCTAATGCTTGGTCAAATTTTTAAAATGGATATGCTAAGAATAGGAACAAATATTAATATATATGATATTAGTGGTGATGAGTTATTTTTGCCTGCAGTTGTTTTACCAGGAGATTGTGTTATTTTTATTTCATATTCTGGTCAAATTGATAAATTGTGCGTACTTGCTGAAACATTAAAAAAGATGGATGCAAAGATTATTGTTATTTCATCGCTTGGACAAAATGAATTAAAACAGTATGCAGATGTTACATTGCATATTTCAACAAGAGAAAAATTATACTCAAAAATCAAAGGTTATTCTAATGAAATGAGTATTTTACTTATTTTAGATATTCTTTACTCTTGTTATTATGCATTAAATTATGATGATAATAATGAAAAAAGAAAGGCTATATCAAAAGTTTCTGAATTAAATAGATTTTCAACATTAGCAGTTATGAAAGAAGAATAGCGTACACACTTGTCGCTTTTCTTTTCTTTTTGTTTGAAAAATCGTCATTTGATTTCTATTTTGTTTTCAGATATTTAAAAAAATATGATTAAGAATATAATAGTGTTTAACAAAAAGGAAGGATGAAAAAGATGAGAGAAGATTTTTTATGGGGTGGTGCTTCTGCTGCTAATCAATACGAAGGTGGTTATCAAGAGGGTGGAAGAGGACTCAGTATTAATGATGTAGAACAAGGTGCAAGTCATGGTCAATCAAGAATTATTCATGATTGTATTGATGAGAAGTGTTATTATCCTAGTCATCAGGCTACTGATTTTTATCATCATTATCAAGAAGATATTGCTTTATTGGCAGAAATGGGATTTCGATGTTATCGTATGTCTATCTGTTGGTCAAGAATATATCCGCATGGTGATGATGAAATTCCTAATGAAGAAGGTCTTCAATTTTATGATCGCGTGTTTGATGAATTATTGAAATATGAAATTGAACCTATTGTTACTTTACATCATTTTGAAATGCCTCTTGCATTAGTTAAAAAATATGGAGGATGGCGTAATAGAAAAATGATAGATTTATCAGTAAGATATGCAAAAACAGTTATGGAGCGTTATCAAAATAAAGTGAAATATTGGATTACTTTTAATGAGATAAATTCATTGTTTATTGCTGAAGTTCCTTGGCATCAGGCGGGGATTATTTATCAGGAAGGTGAAAATAAAACAGATGTCATGTTTCAAGCGGCACATTATCAGCTTGTTGCGAGTGCAAAAACAATTATTGAAGGGAGAAAGATAAATTCTCAATTTCAGTTTGGAAATATGATTTTATATAATTGCTGTTATGCGATGACATGCCATCCATTAGATCAAATGATGTTACATGATAAGTTGCTTCCTATTTACTATTTTTCAGATGTACAAATTAGAGGAAAATATACTAACACCTGTTTTTCTTATCAAAAGCGTATGAATGCTCATTTTGATATCGAAGAGGGAGATTTAGAGATATTAAGAAATGGGGTTATTGATTTTTATAGTTTTAGTTATTATTCGTCTTTAGTTGAAGGAAGAGAGATAGAGCAAAGCGCAGATGGCAATTTATTGGATGGAGGGAAAAATCCATATTTAGAAACAACACAATGGGGTTGGCAAATAGATCCTTTGGGATTAAGAATTTCATTAAACTTAATTTATGATCGATATCAAATACCGCTCTTTGTTTCAGAAAATGGCTTGGGAGCAGTTGATGAATTTAAAAATAATACAGTTTATGATAATTATCGGATTGATTATTTACGACAGCATATTCAGGCATTAATAGCAGCAATAGAGGAAGATTTTATCGATTGTTTTGGATATACAATGTGGAGTCCTATTGATATTATTTCTGCTGGTACAGGAGAAATGAAGAAAAGGTATGGTTTTGTCTATGTGGATTATGATGATTTAGGGCAAGGAAGTGGACAACGCTATAAGAAACAATCGTTTTCATGGTATCAAAAAGTTGTTCAAACAAATGGAAAGGAAATATGAGGTGAAAAAAAGATGTTACACTATTTACCAGGTTGTGATGTGTTTAAGAATCATTCTACTGCAAGTAAGAAAATTCAACAATATATGAAAGATAGTGGTGCAATCATTGATCAGTGTTGCCGAGTTAAAAAACATTTTTTAACAGAAACAGATATCATAGTAACAAATTGTACATTGTGTCAACTTATTTTACAAGAAACACATCCAGAAACAAAACATTTAAGTTTATATGAATTTGTGTTAAAAGATATACATTTTCCATGGATTAATCATCAAGGATCAACCATTATCGTTCAAGATTGTTGGCGAACAAGAAATGATCTCAATTTACAAATAGCAGTTCGTGAATGTTTAAAGAAAATGAATTTTGAAATTATTGAAATGAGTGAAAATTATAACAAGACAAAATATTGTGGAGTATGGCTAAATAATCAACCAGTAAGAGAATGTATAGAACTTGCTCCACATACATTTCACGATATTGTTGAAAATCATTTGCATTTATTATCAGAAGATGAGCAATTAGAACAAATGAAAAAATGGTGTAAACAATACGTTATAGAAGATATTGCGGTTTATTGCAATGGATGTGAAAAAGGAATAAAACTGGGTGGGAAAAAACCTATCCATATGATTGAATTATTAGCTGAAGGGTTAATTGAAAATGATAAATAAGTGTTATGTTTTTATGAATATGAAAGTATAATACAATTATATATTTGTTTTTTCTTTCTTGATATGATGAAAACATTTTTAAGAAAAAACTTGACTCTATACTTAGTATATAGTGTTAAATAAAGATAGAAAGAGAGGATATATATATGACAATTCATGAAGTAGAAGAATTACTTGGATTAACAAAATAAGCTTTAATTTATTATGAAAAAGAAGGCCTGATTCAACCAAGCAGGGATGTCAACAACTATCGGAATTTTACACAGAAAGATATTGATACTTTACAATTGATTCAATTGTTACGTTCTATGGAAATAACAATTGATGAAATCAAACTTATTTTAGCAGGGGATTTATCAATTAGAGATGCTTTAGAAACCAAACAAGAATTTATTAATCATACTCAAATAAAATTAGAACATATTGATGAAAAAATTAAGGAATATATTAAGCGTAAAAAAGTATATGTGACTAATGATGAAAAATCTATTTCGAGTGCATATCCAACTTTATATTTTCATAATGATGAAATGAAATTTTTAAATACTGTTATTCATAAAAATGATATTCAACAGGTTCGTATATCAATGTGCTGTTCAAAGGGTGAAAATGGTATGTATTACGGTATTCATAATCTTTATTTTGTTGATTTAGACATTTATACAGCTAAAGATACGTATTCATTTCAATTGATGAATAATGAAAAAGTTAATGAATTATTTGAATGGTTTATCATATGTGATATGAAACGAGATGATCCAATGAATATTATTCAAATTTATCATGATTATACTGATCCTATCCAACTGAATAATTATATAAATAGGCATTTTAGAGATTGGGCTAAACAATATGATTTAGATAATCCTAGAGAAAGCTATTATGATATTATAAAAAAGAATGACTGCGATGTATTCAATGAAAAGAAACAACACCCTATAACATTGAAAGAACAATGTCAAGAATTACAAACAGAATGGCAGAAATGTATTCGACGATTGTTAAAAAAGTAAAAATTTGAGTTATAAAAAAGAAGTTTACAAAATTATATTTGTGACTTCTTTTTTTTATAAATAATTATTGTATAAATTTTGTTCGTTATAGTGACTTATAAAAATCTTTTTAAGTAGACAATTACGAACTGTATTATTCTCTACATTTTCATATGATTTATATATAAAATCTTACACTTTTTTCCAAATTAAGACAAGTTTTTTATTGTCTACTTAATGGAATAATTCTGATTTTAAAATGATTGAAGAAAGAATATAAAATGATGAGAAGGAATAGGGATTAATACTATGAAAAGATTAAAAAAGATTGGGTGTTTTGTTATATGTCTTGGTTTATTTGGATGTGGAGAAAATTATACGAAAAGTCCAACGGATCAATATATTCAAAATCCAGATGAAGTAGAAAATAGTGAAACTTCTCAAAGAGATATTCCTGCATTAAATATGAAACAGATCACTTTAGATAGTATTCTTCAAAATCCTGAACTACCAACAGGATGTGAAATTACATCTTTAACAATGGTTTTCAATTATTATGGGTTTTCAGTAAATAAACTAGATTTAGCAGATCATTATTTAAATAAAGGTCCAATCGGTGAAACAGATTTTAAAAAAGCATTTGTTGGGAATCCAAGAGATAAACATTCTTATGGCTGTTATGCACCAGTTATAGTAGAATGTGCTAAAAAATATATAAAAGATCAGGAATCCTCTTTACAAGTTATTGATAAAACAGGTTCTTCTATAGAAGATTTATTCAATTTACTCAATCAGGATATTCCTATTATTGTATGGTGCAGTGTTAATATGGAAGAACCTTATAAGTCTGTTCAATGGAACGTTGATGGAAAAAAATTACAATGGTTATCAAAAGAACATTGTCTTGTTTTAACTGGATATGATAGAACAAAAAATATTGTATATGTCAATGATCCATTGAAAGGAAGTATAAGTTATAATGCAGATAGTTTTGAACAACGATATAAACAAATGTTCTCACAAGCTGTTGTGATTCGTTAAATAATACATAGATATTTTCAATTTATTTAATAAAAAGAACCTGGATTACGAAAGGTTCTAAGTTGTTATCCATATTATAGATTAAAACAAATCACAATTATATATAGACTATGTCAATTTTAAGTATAAAAAGTGAAGAGTGCACTGTTCTCTACACAACGTATATATGATATCTTCCAAGATTATTTATTTGATATTTTAACAGATAAAGAAATATCCGTATAGTGATTATTCAAATAGATTTATAAGTTAGAATCTATGATTTAAAATAGCGATTATAAGTTCTAAATAATAAATTATGTCTCTTGTTGCTTGGTTCTTTATACCAATCCCTACAGCATTTTTCAATAGTCATACTAAATAAATTTTTGTTAATCATTAGTTCGTATTTTTCTTGTGTAAATGGATATTCAACAACTGTCCATTTCGCATCACTATTATTGTTTATAACGACATCACCAAAATAAATAGACATCATATCTTCAAATTCATGTTGATCAACTCCTAAAATATCAAAAGAGTTATTTTCATATAAATCAAAATACCATTTTTCTAATACTTTTAAACTTTCAACAGTATAGTCAGGTAAAAAACATGAATAATTTTTACATATAGATTTTAGTTTGTTTGATAAACAAGTTCTATAAGCATAGAAGTATTCTTCTGCTTCTTGCCTGTTCTTAAAACTTTGTAATTTTTCTCCATATTGATATGCAACTTTTAAATTGCTTTTAACTTTTGTATTTGGACTATACTCAATTTTTATAATTGAATACAGTGGTTTTTCTTCAATTTCATTATTATCTGCAGTTGTCAATTTGTTTTTCTTGAATCTATCAATTAGTCCCATATTTATATTTTCACCTTTATTTTATCATTCCTTTTTTATGAACATTATATCATTCTTTTGTATAGATGATATATTTTTTTGAACTCAATGAATGTTATTAAATAATATATAAATTTAATTTGAATTTTAAAGATGCGTTTATGATTTATAAATGATATTTAAAGTCAAACTTGTAAATGTTATAATTAGAATAGATTTTATTGGAGGAGAGAATATGGCTAAAGATTTTGAAAGTATTAAAGAGGATGTTAAAAATGGAATTGGAGAAATTAAAACTCAGACAAGTAAAATTGGATCGAATTTAGTTGATGAAACTAAATTTGTAATTGAAAAATCTACAGATGTACTTTCTAAATCTGTTGAAGGAGATGGAAGTTCACTTTTAGGTAAAAGCCTGTTAGGAGCGGCAATAGGGGTTTGTGCAGTTGCTGCTGCGCCTTTTACAGGAGGAGGTTCAGTTTTGGCTGGTGCAACTTTTGTTGGCTCTTTAGCATCTGCTGGAGCAATTACTGGTGCGACAATTGCAGGCACAATAGGAGCGGTTGGTGGAATGGCTAAACAAGGTTATGATAATATAAAAAAAGAAAATCTAATCAAGGAAGCAAAAGTGCATTCTTTTAAAGATGGTATAAATAAAGGTAAGTCATTAACGGTCCAACAAATCAAGAAATATGCTGATTTTTGTTTGGCGACAACAGCATTGTCGTTTTATATAGCAAGATGTGATGGATCAATTGATGATGAAGAAATGATAGAACTAGAACGTGATTTAAATTTATTAAAGAAAAATAGAGATTTACCAGAGGCTATTAAGAATGAATTGTTAAAAATTTCTAGAGAAGATGATTTGTCTTTTGAAGATGTTAAAAAATATTTGGATGAAGTTAGTATTGAAACTTTAGTTGAACTAAAAAAAGATATTGATGAAATTATTGAGGCAAATGGCGTGATTTCTGTAGAAGAAAAATATGCTAAAAATCAATTTCTATCATATTTATATTATCGAGAAAAGAGTGAGAATATTAATGGTTAAAATATCAAAATTAAATCAACCAAGTCAAAAAGGAATGGAAGAAAGACTTGATAATAACACAGTTTCTTCTGATATGGATATATCTATTTGTTCATATTATCAAAGTATATTGTCTGATGAAGAGGTAGAAAAAGCAATATTAGAATATAGAGATAATATGGATGTGATATCTAAACGATTTGAAGAAAAAACGAAGCTACAAGGATATGATATAAAATTTTTAATGTTTGCAACCATGTTACAATGTACCCGTATTTATTTGATTAATGAATTAACAAGGATAGAAAAAGCCAATATTAAAAATGGAAGAGAAGATTGGCTTCATGATAAACAAAATCAAATTTTAAATAAATTTGGTAATGGGGAAAAGAAAGAAGTTAATAATTACTATGCTTCTCTTGATATGATAATTACTTCTAGAGGTGTGCCTTATGATGCAACGAGATATAAAAATACTAATTATCATATTTTCAAAGGTGCAAACCATAGATTTTCAACTTTGGGGCATGATCCAATAGCAGGATTAATATTTGGAACAGCAAATATTTTAACAAGTACACTAACGACAGAAAAGCTTAAAACATATCATGTTAAATATGATAATAGGTTTAAAAATCCAAGCATTTCATTACCGGCAAGTACAATTAAAATGTTAGAAGCAGCAGCTTCTCGTTTTAATGGTGACATAACATCTATTGTGGCAGCGGTTATAAAACAATTAATACATATAATGACAGATTTATATACTCCATGTGGTATACAGCTACCAGGAGCAAATTTGATTTTGTCAAAAAATAATGTAGAGAAGTTAACTCAATATGTCAGTACTGGTGATATTATAAAAGTAGGAACTTCAACGGGAATATCAATTTTGATAAATACAATTATTGCATCTGTTCATGGATCAAAATTACTTTTTGAAGATGATGATGAAAATTTTTCTGAAGAACTCTATTCTATTAGGACAAAGAAAATAATAATGTATTCTAATGTTATTGCATCATCTAGTAACATTATACATACTGCTTTATCAAAGAATATAAGCAAATTTGACTTAGGAGGATTTCTAGTAACCTGCTATCGAGTATTTAATGACAGTAATTTTATTGATAAGATTAAATATGAATTTTTAAATTCAGAAGTGAGTACTATTTATGAGGAAGAAGTCAAAGGAATAGAGTTATATTATTAAAATTTTTTATCAATTTTACTAGATAAAAAGTTTTGGAAATTACGTCTTTATTACTTTGTTCACGCTGAAAAAGTTCATTATTTCATGATATTCGATATCGAAATAAAAGAAAAAGTCTAGTCAAATATAAAAAGTAAAATTAAAAATGTGTATATCATCAAGTGAAAAAAGAGCGCTATGCTTAATGATTATATATTATTTTGAACACAAAAATTATAGAAACAGTGGTAAAGATTATGGGATTATTTGGATTTGGAAAGAAAAAAAAGGCTATTCAAAAAGAAAATATAAATAATGAAAGTTTTGAAGAAAATTTAATTCGTTATTTAAATGATAATGGTTATAATCATGGAGAAGTTAGATTATTATTGCCTGAAGTTGTTAATGTGTTGAATTTTGAAAGTAAATGGAAATCTATTTTGTCTTTAGAAAAGAGAAATGAAAGAGTTGAAAAAACAATATATTATTGGGAAAAGTATGCAAGTTCTTTTGAAATTATGATTAAAATATTGAAATCAATGTTATTTTCAATTGATACAGTTCTTTATAATGAACAACTTAAAGTTATTTATACATTTCGTGTTAAAGATGGTTTCTTATATTACATAGGAGGTTTACCTATCGAATATCCTCAAGATGCTATTGTGAATCAATTACCTATAGAAATACTAGATTTTTATAGAAACATACATAACGGTTTTGTTCTTTATGGTTTAGGAGATATGGGATTAGAGTCTTATGATAATTTCTATTGTATAGGTGAAGATTTACTTCAAGAAGAATTTATAGATGGTTATTCTGTAAAAGATACATATATGATATTCTCCAATGGAGCAGGAGATGGTATTGTTTATGATGT
This sequence comes from Candidatus Stoquefichus sp. SB1, assembly GCF_001244545.1. Classification (NCBI taxonomy): domain Bacteria; kingdom Bacillati; phylum Bacillota; class Erysipelotrichia; order Erysipelotrichales; family Erysipelotrichaceae; genus Candidatus Stoquefichus; species Candidatus Stoquefichus sp. SB1. The sequence continues at coordinate 914,673 of NZ_LN852696.1, forward strand.
AAGTCAAACACCAGTAAAAGGTTTCTTATATTTTCATGATGATCATGATGGTTGTGAATTTGATATTAATCTAATTGATACTATGTGTGCATGGATTGAGATTGTTTTAAAAGATATTTAATAAAAAAATAAAGAAGGAGTTAAATTCTTTTATGTTCATGAAAAATATTAATATATGAACCATGTTATCAATTTTTTGATTTCAATTTCAATTTTATATCACATTCAAATGCACCTAGGTATTCTAATTGATGAACTTCTATGTAAGAATCAATCTATACACAATACTTTGTGCATTTTTTATGTTGTTTTCTTCGAGAATTTTTATAGTATCTTTTGTAATCTTGTTGTGGATTTCTAAATTTGTTTGGTATTCTTTGTTCTTAGTATAGTCAATTTCACTTGGTACAAAATTTCCATAATATAAATCTTTTATCATTTTATTCATGATGAATCAGCTCCTTTTTTCATGATACATGATAACGAAATAAAAGAGAAAGTCTAGTTAAAAATAGAGAATAAAAAAATGAGTCATCAAAAATGTGTATCATTATCGATGATTTCATGAAGAATAAAACTCATAGTTAATCATAGAATTGATAAAGATTATAAGAAAAAAGAGCAATAACTCGCTCAATAATTGTATATTATATATAATGAAAAGTGATGTTCACTTTGTATGAAAATAGGCAATAAAAAAAGTCGATGAGTTCGACTAATTTTTTAATGGCAGGGGCGGCAGGAAATTTTGTGTACACTAATAGTGTGATTATATTAAACTATAAGTGTATTTTTATGTATAATTATGTATGTATATGCATATACTTTTTGGAGTTTTTATGGAAAAATACGGACTTTCATACGGACTTATAAACATATTTCATCGTTCATTATATCTATTATAGATTGTTCAAAGTCAGGCATCAAATGGCTATATGTATTTAGCGTTTCTTTAACGTCTTTATGACCTAAGTGCTTGGCCACAATCATAATGTTTGCATTTTTGTTTATTAGATAGCTCGCATGACTATGTCGAAAATCATGAACTTTTATCTTAGGAAGGCTTGCGATTTTGGTATATTTGATTAGATATCTATGTATTGAAGTATCAGGAATAAATCTTACTGTACCAAAAACATAGCAATCATCTGTAAAGCCATCTATTTGACTTTCACGGTTATATAGTTTTTGTAATAGTTCTACTAATATATCAGGAATCATTATATTTCGAATAGACGTTTTTGTTTTGGGTGGAGTGACTTTGTATATAACCCCTCTTTCTCGTTCTTCTTTAGAAGTTTTTGTAGTCAAAGATTTGGATATAGATATTCTTTTATTTATCAAGTCAATATCTTTCCAATTTAACGCTTGGGACTCTCCTTTTCGCATTCCTGTTAAGTATAGCGTTGAAAAATAAGTTTTCCATAGTAATTCATCAACATTTGCGATAAACGCTTTAAATTGCTCATATGTCCAAAAATGAATAGTTTCATTTGATTGTATTTCATCTGGTCTAACAAAAGTGCCAACTAGTGCAGCAGTATTTCTTAATAATCCATAATTTGCCATAGCATATTTAAACATATTGGATAATAAATTATATATTGACCTGCTATATTCAAGAGAAAATTCTTTCTTGTCAATCCATTCTTTCCATTCTACAATATCGTGTGTAGTAATATCATATATTCTTTTTTGTCCGAAAAATGGTAGAATCTCATTTTTTATTCTTCTTTCATTTGTGACAGCGGTTGATCCTTTATAGGTTTGCCTCTTAAATCTAAAATAAGGTACAAACATTTCATTAAATGTAATATTGTTTTTATTATCCTCTTTTGCTTTTGCTTTTTCTTCTAGGTGTAATTTATCTGCTTCAAGTTGTTTTAAGAACTCGTCTTTTAATCTGTTTGTTTCTTTTTTTGATTCAGCTGTTATTTTTTTCTCTCTTCTTTTGTTGGTTTCTGGATCGTGATAATAAAAGCGCTGTTCCCATTTTGTTTTATTTATTTGTTTATATGACATAATAAAAACACATCCTTTCAATTGCATTTGCCTTAGACGTGCTTATGTGCTAAAATTAAGTACGTAAAAGGACTTTAGACAGTTTCTTTGCATTAAGTGTATTACCAGTACACTTTTAACTTCACTGTTACCAGCGGTGGAGTTTTTTTATTTTTAAGACCAAGCTTTTGCGTAAAATTCGTAAGAGTCGTATTTTGGCAAATCATATTCAGATAGTTCAAAGGCAGATTTATCGTTAGACTTTACACTATCAACAAATGTAGTATCGCCGTATACAATTTTATCATCTTTTTTAAGTACTAATGTAATTGCTACTTGGCTACAATCTTTATCGCTTTTATTTTCTACTTCACCAGTGAAACTTTCATTTTCCTTATCAATGTTTTTATTTGAAATAATAAAATCACTTGATTTTATATATTCACGCTCTATGAAATCTTCGTCAGTAGTTTTGATTTTGAATTCAACTTTATCAACTTTTTTCCCTTTGCTTTCAATAACAAATCCATGAGCTATAGTGTCATCAGCATTAATAAATGTTAATGTTTGTTCATCATTAGAAATAATTTTCCCATCTTTATCATATAACGTAACAGTATAAACTGGATAAGAAACGGAAAGTTTCTTATTTGGATTTTTAATAATTATTCCATAATTTAGATAAGATAAGTCATTATCCTGAGAATAACCAGATTCAACAATTTCCAAATCTTTTATTTTGTCATTTGCTTGGGTATTTGATGAATCATCAGTTCCACAACCCCATAATAAACCTAAACATAATATTGCGCTTAATAATTTTTTCATAAATGTTCCTCCTTAAAATTCGTCTCTAGGTATATATACCTTGTTTGTAATTCTTGAAAAACCAACGTATGAAAGAATTGCTTGAACAACGGTAAACATAAACCATGCAGGCATTAAGACACAAGCGATAGTATAAAGAATGGCACCAGTCAAAGCAAATCCTTTTTTGTTCAAGAAAAGACCTAATCCATTAAATAATGTTGCTAAAAGGGTACAAATTATATGAGGAATTGCTATAGTTATTGCTAATTCGATACCTAAACTTTGAAAATCATTTGAACTTGCTCCATAAGTAGATACACAATGATAAATAACATAAATTGAATATAAAACTCCTAAGATAAATGAAATAAGTAAAAATATATTCAATTTTTTCTTTGCTTTTGGCTTTGAGTCACTTTCTAAATCATCATAATAAAGTTCTTTGATTGCTTGAGTTCTTTTGGTATCATCAACTTTTACTTCATCAATGTTTTTATATGTAACTGCTTGTTCTGTAATTGTTTTAACTTTTTCCTCTTTTTGTACTTGATCATCAATGTGTGGATATTGTTTATTTGCCTCTTTTTTTAATTCATTTATTAGTTTTCTTTTTTTCTTTTTAACAGCATAATCTAATCCGTCCATAAATTCTTCAACGGTTAGCATTTCGATATCTTCACTTTTTGCCATAATAATTCCTCCATAATCTAACTTTCAATATCTTTACATAATTGTTCTAAATTCTTTATAATTTTCGTTATTGTATTATAGTGGAGTTCTTTGTTTTCATCTTCGTATATGAAGTTGTTTCTTAATATGTTAATTATATTTCCATATAACTCCATCTGATGTTGAATATATTTTTTATTAACAATAACTAAATATGTGTTGTTTTTATAGTATGCAAAACCTTTCATATTGCTATAAGGCATATTTATAGGTCTATATACTATTTTGTGTTTCTGTAAAAATTCCTCAATACTATCATTACTAAAATACATTAATATCCCTTCAATCTTTTTTATTGTGTCAGCAATTCTTTTGGTCAAAGTACACAACAACTTATTTAAAGGTTTAGTCCAAATTTCTTATTATTTTTAAAATTTGATACACCTCCTCAACAGATAAATCTTTATCCTCATCTAGCAATATCATTAGACTATTCTTTTCGATAATTTCTTTATAGAGTTCTATTAATTCATACTCATTTTTTTCTTCTAAAAATTTAATTACGAGTTCTTCTTTATTCAAGTTTTTTTTATCTCCTATAACATATTTTGCGTTTAGTTTTGCTTTTTCTAAAACATTTATCTTATCGACCTCTAATATATCACATATCTTTTCAAGAACAGTTGATTCTATTCTTTTACCATTTTCATAATCTAATAAAGTATCTTGATCAATGTCAAGTTCGCTAGAGAGATACTGTATAGACATACCTTTACTTATTCTAATCTCTTTTAATATCCTACCAATTTCTTTATTCAGGTTCATCTTTGTCACCGAACGTTTCTTTTTCAAATGCATCAGCAATTCTGATCAAGTTTGCAACATCAACAGGCTTAAGTTTTGTAGCCTTATCCATAAGCAATATTAAACTCTCGTTGTTAATAAGTTCTTTATATAAGTCAACAAGATGTCCGCCTTCATGTTCCATTAGATATTTTATGTTTTCATCATATCCTTCTTTTAATGCATCAGGATTGTTTTCTAAATCTTTGAAGTGTTTTTCTTGTTCCCATCCCATAAGATATGCAGGAGAGACATTTATAATAGGTGCCACTGTCACAATTACATCTAAAGGTATCTTTTTCGTTTTTCCTGTCGCATATCTTTGTAATGCTGATTTTGAAATACCGCTTCTTTTTTCTAATTCGGCATATGAATATCCACTCTTAATAATCGCATTGTATAGTCTTTTAACTACCGCTTCAACTTCGTCCATATTTTCACCTACTTTATAACTGTATTATAATATGTTCATCCCATTTTTGCAATGACAATTATACAAAAAACGTAGATTTATTTAAAAAATGTGTTGACATATCTCTAAAAAGGGATATAATTAAAGTGTCCCTAAAATGGGATTTGGAAAGGAGGACTTCATGGATAAATATGATATTGATTTGGCAGAATTAAGATCAAGAATTGTTAAACTTGGAAAAACACAAAAAGATTTAGCAAAGAAAAAAGGTTGTACATTAAATACAATTAATCGATTACTTCATGGAAAAATCAAAATGACTATTGAAGATGCTTTATTTTTTTGTAATGAACTTCATATTTATAACGAAAAGGAAAAATGTAAAATTTTTTTGCCAGATTCAACCCTAAAATGGGATAAAGAAAATGATAAGCAACATAAAAAAAGAAAGGAGTAGATATAGATTATACCTTCGTTGCATAACTAAATCTTCATTTTAATCAGTAAAAAGTTTGTTTTCTCTAAGTAATGTATCTTAAAAAAGAAAAGACATGCTTATTGCATGCCTAATGCTTTGAAAATCAAATATATCAATATCTCAAATACAAGAGTTTCTATAAAAGCTGGACACTTTTTATTAATCAATTTGATTAATTTATGATTCTTATATCTTTGAATATTGTAAGGTGCATTACTTGGAGAAAACAAACAAAGAAATTATGAATTATTCAAAACAAATTAGAAAGGAGTGGATTATGAAAAATGAGAAATATGAACTTATTGTACGTAAACATAATGGTAAAATCATTTTAAATGCTGAGTTTGATGATGTATGTATAGCAGTCATTCATTCTTGGGAAACAGATAGTGGCTGGAGAAAATCAGAATTGTGCTATAGCAGTCTAACAGAAGAAAAGAAAAAATAAGATGCTGGAACATCTTATTCATCAGAGTTTTTAAAACAATGTGGACAGCGAGTAGGTTTTGAAAGATGTTTGCTCCATAATCCTTGCTCATCAACATTATCTAAATGGTCAACAAGGACACAGTAGGATTTTGATTTATCTGTTATGCCACATTCAATTTGTAAATTTTCTTTAATATGAACAACATTATTTATTTTGTCATATAAATACATTTCTTACACCTCCTTTCACGCTAATTATAGCATAAATGAGGTAGAGAAATATTCAAAACAGATTAAAGAGAGAGAGAAGAATATGAGCTTGTTAAAAGAAATTTTGTTTTGGTGGTTACTAATTGATGCTATTTTAGTAATTATTTCTAAACAGTGGAGAAAAGAAAGGATTTCTTATTTAAAGAGATTAGATAAAAAAAGAGCATCCACATAGGATACTCATAGGAATTGCTGACCACATATATTATACCAAATTTTACCACATTATTATTTGTTAATATTTGGAAATATTGATGTAGTTAATAAATCAATTATAAAGTTTGTTTTCTCTAAGTAGTATATCTCAAAAAAGGTATGCATTAAAGCATACCTAGCAAATATAGAAATAAAGTTGAAAGAATACTTGCAAGTGTAGAAATTGTTAGGTCTCTAATAAACTTGCTTATTCCCTTTGAAAACTTTATTTGAAGTGATTAAAAAGGAGGTGATAAATATGCGTAAGCAATTTTCTAATCTTGAATTATTAGAAGTCATAAAGAAACAGTGGGCTGATACAAAAGATATTCAGATTTTGAGCGGGTGTACAAGATCAAATGCAAGTATTATTATGGATAAACTTCGAGAAGAAATTGAAGAAGCGGGCAAAAAGATACCAGGATATCGAGTAGTGTCTATGAAAAGACTTATTAAGCATCTGAACATTGATGAAAATCGCATTGTCAAATATGCAAAGATTGAATTTGAAATGCGAAAAGCCGACTTGGCAGAGTCGACTTTAAAATGATTAAAACATAAATTTAACCACTTCTATTATAAGTGGTAGGGGGATGAAAGTAAATGAAAGATTTATTAAAAGTAAATTATGATAATGATCGCATCACATTATCAGCAAGAGAATTACATGAATTTTTAGAAATAGGAACTCATTTTAAAGATTGGTTTCCTAGAATGTGTGAGTATGGTTTTGAGGAGGAAAAAGACTTTCGCTCAATTTTGAGCAAAAGTACAGGTGGCAGACCATCAACAGATTATGAAATCACATTAGATATGGCCAAAGAAATTGCTATGATCCAACGTAATGAAAAAGGTAAACAAGCTAGGCATTATTTCATTGAAATTGAAAAGCAATGGAACAGTCCTGAATATATTATGAATAGAGCATTGGAATATTCAAGAAAACAAGTTGAACGGTTAATGCTTGCCAACAAAGTTAAGGACCAACAGATTTCAGAATTAAAACCAAAGGCTGATTATTGTGATGTCATTTTGAAAAGTAAATCATTAGTTAATATTGGACAAATCGCTAAAGATTATGGCATGTCAGCTCAGGAACTAAATAGAAGATTATATTTCTTAGGAGTGCAGTATAAACAGGGCGGACAATGGCTTTTGTATAGTAAGTATCAAGATAAGGGATACACATCAAGTGAAACGATAGATATCCCTAAAAATAATGGTACTACAATTGTTAAGATGAATACAAAATGGACACAAAAAGGAAGATTGTTCTTGTATGAGTTGTTAAAAAGAGAAGATATATTGCCAATGATTGAGAGGAATTAATATGAAAGAAAAAATAAGTTTTGAATTAATGATTTTATTTGCAGTTATCTTATTTTCATCAAATTTTATAGAGCGTTCAAATGAAACTCAAATGATTATTGGATTATTGCTATTAGGTTCATTTATAAGTTTTGAGAGGTATTCATGTGAAAGAGATTAAATACCCTAGGTTGTTGTTTAATGAACAATATAAACCAAATGATGCAGAACTGAGAATACGCATTGTATGTTATTGGATAATAGCAATTACAACATTCTTATTAATTCTATATTTAAAAATGAAAGAGGTGTGTTAAATGGAAAAAACATTAGAAAGTATCTTTATTAAGCAATATGAAGATATGCAAAAGGGAGTTGTGTTGGAGAAATGAATGTAGAACTATTTATTCGTAATCTATTTAAGTTACTGGACATTCAAAACAACACAGAAACAAAAGTTACAATTAAAAAAGTCACTGTTGGAAGCAGTGACTCAAAAAATGATTAACACTATAAATTAATCAACTACATTATAGTTGATAGAAAGAGAGAAATCAACATGAAAAAATATACTATAAAAGATTTTATAAACAAAGATTTAGTCTTTGTTGGAAATTATATTGAAGCGAAGAATATGGCTAAAGCATTAAAAGAAGAGGGAATAGACACAACGGTAATTGATAGGATAGTACGTGCCAATGATACAAAATTTGTATTATTTGTACGTAAGAATATCTTAGTTCTAGCATTTGATATTAATCTGATAATAATAACTGAATGTGATTCAAATGCTGAGGTTATACATTACGATGATCTTGTAGTACAAGATCATGTATCAAAAAACGAAATACATGTAAGTGAATTTGTAAAAGGAAATGTAGCAATTAAATTTAATAGAGACAATGCAATTAAGACTTTAAAAACATTGTTTGCAAATGGATTTCATTTTTACAGCACAGCAGACAATGAAATTCTTGAAGATATGGCATCTCATATTGACTATGTAACTAATGAAGAAAGAACGTGCATTATGGATGTGTTCTTTCTCCCAGTAGCAAAAAATATAATCGATAACTCTTGTGTCGTTTATGATAAGTATAGTAAATCTTTAAAATACGATTTAGATAAGGAAGTTGAGAGCAAAGGACAGGAATTAATAAATATTGATTCTATTGATTTTGGACCATATTTGCCCAAGCAAAAATTTAACATTAAAGAAACTGTTTATGTTAAAGATGACAGATGCTCATACATAGGTTTGATAGTGTCCATTGATGATATAAACAACGAGTATGAGGTCGCTTATTATATAAATGGACATCACGAAACGAGCTGGGTAGAAGAAAAATACATATTTAAAATTGATGGTCATGGAAATTATGAATGAAATAATTGACACAATCATTGGATCATTGGTCACAATAATCGTCTTTCTTTGTATATGCTATTATGCGGAATATACAAATGTGAAAAGAAATGAGAAAAATAGACTAACAAAAAAATTATATAGAGTTGATTTGATTATTGATAGTTTAATCGAAAAGCAATCAGATAGAGCAAAGAAAGTAGTTGTCGCAGCATCATGGATCATTATAGCAATTATTATTGGAGTAATGATTATCTATGGATAGAAAAGATATATTTTATTATGCATTATCTATATTCTTTGGAATGTCATGGGCGATTGTTAACTCTATTACATATGTACATTAAAAAAGCATAAGAAAAAACCACTCATGGATGCTGGTAACATCGAGTGGTTTCATCTTCATCTAACATAGTTATTATAACAAAAAATACCGAATAAATCAATGTTTTTTGTGAATAAAATGAAGATGTTTTGAGCAGTGTAGCGTCCTTGTTATAGATATTAACAAGTGAACGAAAGCCAGATAGAGAATTAGAATGAAGAATGTCTTTAATTATGATTATGATGAAATAATATCTGATCCAATAAGTATAGGAATAGATAATGAAATAGAAAGATTGTTAAAGAATAGAGATATTGATTATGTCTATGCAACAAAGACAATTAAAAGTAGTGAACAGTTTGAGATTGAAATATATCCAGAATTTAGTAGGAGTACAGCGGATAGACTAAACATTAAGAAGAAAAGCAAGAAAGCTCAAAGAAATCTAAACGACAAGAATTCAAGAAAGCAGCTTGAAAGATTGATTAACTGTAATTTCAAGGAAGATGATTTATGGGTGACATTTACATATTCAAATAAGTATCTGCCTAAAAATGTAGATGAAGCAAACAAGAATATGAAGAACTACATAAGACGTATAAATTATCGGAGAAAGAAGATAGGGCTTGATAATGCTAAATATATTTTCATTACTGAATATGATGAGGATAAGAAAAAAAGAATTCACCATCATCTCATAATAGAAAATGGATTGAGTATGAATGAAATTGAAGAAAACTGGCATTTTGGTAAGAGGAACAATGTCAGAAAAATTGATCCAGATGATGAAGACGGATTGACCGGACTTGCTAAGTATCTTGCCAAGGACCCAAAGGGCAAGAAAAGATGGTATTCAAGCAAGAATCTAAAAAAGCCAAAGATAAGAAAAAGTTATACTGTTTTTCCTTATAGCAAGATTAGAAAAATGATCGCTAATGATTTAAGTGTTGCTGAACTCATGCAAAGACAATACAAAAATAGAAAGTACATTGAACACGAAATTATGTATAACAAGGTTAATCATATGTTCTATATTCACGTTCGAATGGTCGAAAGAAAGGATGAGTGATTGTGAAGAAATCAAGGATGATTGAATTAAGAGATGAGTTTCTTCTTAATGAAAAGTTTGACGAAAAGTCACTCAAGACACAGGAACATTATGAGCATGTCATAAATATGTTTATGAATTATATCAAGTCTGATGAAGTCTCAAAGATTGAAATCATGAAATTCAAGGAGTATCTGATTGATAATTTCAAGCCATCAACAATCAATAACTACATAATTATTGTTAATAAATTTATTAAGTATTGTGAAATTGTTGAAAAGCATGGAGAGTTCAAACTTGAAAAACTGAAAAAGTGGGAATCAAACAATACTTTAAAACTTGTAAGAGTACAGAATAAACAATCTTTAGCAGATGTTCTTGAACCAGAGGATTTAAAAAGGATGCTAAGAATGGCAAAATCTAAAAAAGTAAAAAGAATGGATATGTATCTGATTATGAAGATATTTGCATATACAGGAATACGTGCACATGAATTAAGTGCTTTTACTGTAGAGAATATTCAGAAGAATTTTATTAATGTTAGAAATAAAGGGAAGATACGAACGATCATTTTGCGTAATGACCTAAAGAAAGAACTTAATAAATATTGCAGTGAAAAGAAGATTGAAAGTGGATATATATTTTATGGCAAAAATAAGGATAAGATGATTGATCCATCAACTATCTATAAGAATCTAAAAAAGATTGCTGGTAAGTGTAGAGGAATCAAGATTGAAAAGGTCCATCCACACAGCTTTAGACATCTGTTTGCTATTAAGTTCTTGGAAGATGGCGGAGATATCACTGAACTTGCTGATATTCTTGGACATTCAAGCGTAGATACAACACGCATCTACACAAGAACAACCGATAAGATGAAAAAGAAACGTCTTGAAAAAATGAAATATTAGGAGGGATATCATGCCTAAATTAGCATTGTATGGTCTGTACGATACAAATGAAAAAGAGAGATGTATTGGTATCTTTACAATTTATGAACTCATGGATTATACAAACCTAGAAAGAGGATCGATTTATATAATGGCATCAAGACAAAACTTGTTTAAAAACAGATATAAAATTGTAGTTTTTGATGAAACGGAGATGATGAAAAATGATTAAGAATGTGCCAGTATTTGACTGTTTATTTAAGCAAATCCAAAAAGGAAGAAATAATATAAATATTTATGTATATTGTCATTCAGATAGAAAGTTTGAGAAGGGTGATATATTGAGACTTGAAGAACAGTATCCAACACCATCTGGAGAGGAAAAGAGTGGGTATTTTATGCATGTAGAAGTTAGTCGTGTAACAAAAGTTGAAGAGGATAGTAATGGTAACAAGATATACATGATGATCATAAAACCAAGACTAGATAAAAGTGTTAAATTACATACGTTGAAAGGTGCATGACAAAATGAATTATGAAGAATTTATAAGAAGAAAGAAAGTAGTTAATCAGTCAAGGGGAATTGAAATAAATGAAAATGACTTGAATTCAGTACTGTTTGATTATCAAAAAGCAATTGTAAAAAAAGCATTGGAATTGAAAAGGTTTTGCTTGTTTGAAGCGTGTGGAATGGGAAAGACTTTACAACAGATTGAATGGGCTTATCAGGTTTATCTATACACAAAAAAGCCAGTATTAATCATTGCACCTTTAGGAGTAACAATACAGACTGCAAAAGAGGAAGCACCAAAATTAGGATATAAAGTATATATGCTGGCTTATGAGGATCATATAAAAGATGGAATTAATATTATTAATTATGAACAATTGGATAATGTTGACTGTAGCGTCTTTGGTGGTGTTGTATTGGATGAATCAAGCATATTAAAAAACTTTACTGGAAAAGTAAGAACAAAGTTATCAAATTATTTTAAAGATACAGAATATAAGCTGTGCTGCACTGCAACACCAGCACCAAATGATTTAATGGAACTGTTGAATCATGCTGATTTTTTGGGAGTTACAACAACAGCAAAAGCACTTGCCACATATTTTATAAATGATATGAAAACAGGAACATGGAGACTAAAAGGACATGCAACAAAAGAATTTTATAGATGGTGCTGCACATGGTCGATTAATATTGAAAGTCCAAAGGATTTGGGATTCAAGGCAGAATATTATAAATTGCCAAATCTAATTGAAAAAAATGAAATAATTGAGATAGATGTTATTGATGATGAGTTTGAAAGTGGACTATTTAGAGAAATTGGAACATCTGCAACATCATTTCACAAAGAAAAATCACGTACTGCAGATAAGAGAGCAAAAAGATGTGCAGAGATAGCATCGAAAGATAATGAACAGTATTTGATATGGTGTGATACAAATCAGGAAGCTGACTTATTAAAGAAGTATATACCAGATGCGGTTGAAGTGCGTGGAAGTGATAAGCCATCATTTAAGGAAGACTGTTCAATGCTATTCAAAAATGGACAGATAAGAGTGCTTATCAGTAAGCCAAAAATATTTGGATATGGAATGAACTTCCAGAAATGTCATAACGTTATTTTCTGCGGTCTTACATATTCATACGAAAATTATTTTCAAGCCTTAAGAAGAATATACAGATTTGGTCAAAAAAATGATGTTTATTCATATATCGTGATTGGATCAACAGAACTTCATATCTTGGAAAATATAAAACAAAAACAACAGATGCAAGAACAACTTAAAAATAAAATGGATATTTCTGTAAAGGAAATACAGTTATTGAATTTTGAAGGAAAGGAAGTGCTAAGGGTAGAACAGTCAAAACAGATTGAAATACCTGAATTTCTATGAATTATAAAACATACAATGATGACTGTGTAAATGTATGCGGTCAACTGCCAAGTGATAGCATTGATTTAACAATAACAAGTGTACCATTCGCAAATTTATATACATATAGTGATGATGAAAGAGATTTCTCTAATGTTAAGGATTTAGATGAGTTCTTTAAGCAGATGGATTTCCTTATTACAGAACTTTATAGAATCACAAGACCAGGAAGATTAATTTGTTTGCATTGCAAACAAATACCAACATTCAAGGGACGAGATGGAGCAATGGGACTGGTTGACTTTAGAGGAATGCTTATAAGGGCATTTCAAAAGCATAAATGGATATACCATGGCGAAATAACTGTGTGGACTGATCCCCAGATTGAAGCAACAAGAACAAAGTCAGCAAGCATTCTCTGGAACTCTTATAAAAAGTTTGCTGAAAATACAAGAACAGGCATGGCAGATTATGTAGTTGTTATGCAGAAATGTGAGCGTGAAGACGAATGGATTCATGTCATACATGAAAATAATGATGATCAATTCCATGAATGGACGAGAATCGCAAGTCCGTGTTGGGCTATTGGTAGAGATATAACACCAAGAATACAAAGAACAAATGTTTTAAACAGCAAACTCGCAAAAGAGGATAAAGATGAGAAACACATGACACCGCTTCAATTGGATTTAATTGAGCATCTGATGAAATGGTATTCAAACGAGGGAGAGGTTGTTCTTGATCCGTTCGCTGGAATTATGAGTGTTCCATATGTTGCCATGAAAAACAATAGAAAAGCAATAGGAATAGAACTCAAGACATCATACTTTAATTTAGGAAATAAATATTTAAAGGAATTAGAACTGCAATTAAAGCAGCCGACATTATTTGAAGTAGAGGATAGTGTATGAATTCGGATCAATTAAATATATATGAGTTTATTAATGAAGATAAATTTTGTTTTGATGATGATATTAACCATATTGTTGAACTTATTGAAAAATTAATGCAACCGTATATGGATGATGGAACATTTATTGAACTATGGGAAAAGAAGTTCGATATCTGGGAAGATGGTGAGAAATATGGATATAGGCTTTCGATGAATTATATCTACAAAGCCGACATTGAAAGAGATTATTTTAAACATTATGATAGAAACCCATTATATATGAGAAAGATAAATGAGTTGAATCTTGGTGAATTATTTGAATATAGTGAAAAACATAACATTGAATTAAGTATTCATCCAACTCCGTTTATGGTTTGCATTTATACAAGGTTTTTAGACAAAAGAAAGAATATAAAGACGTTATGACAACACAAGAAAAACTAAAAGAAGTATAAGAAAAGGCTTTTAAAACAGTTAAAGAAAGAGAGTGGTTAAATGGATTTTACACAAGAAGATTTGCATAACATAAAACTAATTTTAAATGTAGCAAGTGTATATGGTCTTGCTGATGAAAAGAGAGTGAAAGAGATAGTTGAGAAAATAGAAGAAATGGAGGATTATGATGAAACATCCAAAGAGATTGAATGTAGCAATGAAAAAACTTCTGATGTGCAATAATCTTGAGCCTGATGATTACTGGTATACAAAGAATACAGATGAGTATCTGATGATTGTTCATAAGAAGTCCAGAAAACAATTAAAAGTGAATTGGGAGTGATGATCATGAAGAATTCTAGAGCTAAAAATATTTTAAAACTCAAGAAAGCAACTATTGAATGTAATCCTTTGAGGAAAAATGGAAAGCCATGTGCTGCATTATTCCAGGATGAAGTTGATGAATTGATTAGAGCATTTGATGAAATGGAATCGTTTATATTTAAGAGCAATAATCATGCCAAATAGAATTAATTATCTTCTGCTTGATAAAGATGATATCACAAAAATATGTGGTATCATCTCAAGACAGCAGGCTATGAAAGAACTAGGATATAATGATCATCAATTCAAGCATTTTGTAGATTATAGCAAGATATTTAAAAAGAAATATATTCTTGTAGAGGAAAAATTCAGCAAATGTGAAAAGAGGGAAGCGTGAAATGAAAAAAACAAAGGCTAGATTTTATACTGCAATATTGAATAGAGAAACAGGTAGAGTATTAAAAAAGGTTGTTGATGGATATCTGTTTTATTATGAGGATATGAGTTTTGGGATATATAAGCGATGCGATGATGCATACATTCAAAAATATGTTGTTATAGACATTGAAACAGGATTAAAGGTTCTAGGTGCAAGGGATTTCAAGATGATTGATATATGCATGTACTACATATACAACAATATAAAGAATTTCTATAAAACAAATAATTATAATAAGCATCTAAAAAGTTGGATGAGTTCAGAGATATGTAAGGATAGTACATTAAGTATGTATCATTGGAAAAATAATTTTTTAGATTTAACAGGAGGATGTAAAAAATGAAAGTAGAAATTGAATATACAAATGATGAAATAACTTGCTTTGAAGACATTTTAGATGTTGTGTTTTGTAGTTATGATATCGAGATATATCTTAGAAGAGATGATGTAAATGTAATACCAACAAGCAAGATAAAAAGTGTTAAGGTAACAGATTTATAGCATCAAAAAAGTATCAAAAGTTTTTATTGATGAAAATACCTTGAAACCGTTGGTGTATATAGGTTTTGAGGTATTGATTAAAGTCAATATAATATAGAGTTATAATGACGTTAAAATAGACATAAAAGAGGTGGAAATATGCTTTATTTAAAGAAAAATGTAACCGAAAAACAAATAAAAAAGTATGGATTTAAAAGATGCAGAAAGCCTTATAATGAATTATTCTATTTGTGTATTGCTAGAGGTGTACAGGTTATCTTTATAGGAGATGGAATATTCGTTCAGCATTGGATGAATGATGATCCTAGAATACATAGTAGGCCTAATTGTAAATACAAAGATGATAGAGAAGTTCTTGATGTTATTTACGATTTGATTACTGATGGATTGATTGAAAGGAGAAGAACATAATGACTGATGATCAGCTTAAAGAAATTAATGATTTAAAAAAGGAGATTGAAAATCTAAGGGAACAATTTAAATATGTTGAATCATCATGTCCTTATGACGTGAAATATGATGGTAGAAAATTTTATGGTAAATTAGCACTTTGTAAAGTATTCGTTGGTAATGACATAGATATGACAAGTGGTAGAGATAGAGTTCTTGTTGAATTTAATGAAGAAATGAAATTGGCAGTTTTGCAAGTTCTACACAGTAGATTAACTATTTTAGAAAATAAATTTAACAATTTAACTGTAAGGAATGAAAGTAGTAGATATGAAAATAACAAAGAATGAATTTATCGATTTTGAAAAAGCTCAAGGTGCAAAATTACCATATAATATTATAGATGATAGCAATATGTCACGTGCAAGATGGATGCTTACATCTTTAGATATAAATAAGTACATTTATATTGCAGACCACTACAATGAATTAAAAAGAAGATATGGGGATGAATAGCATGAAAAATAAATTAGTATATCTCATTTTAATAACAATCATTATGGCGTTGTTTACAGGCATAACGATTGGATTCTGTATAGGAATCAATTCACAAAAACAAATCATAAACACAGGAGATATATATAAGTACTATGACGAGCCAATCGATGATGAGCCAAATGTTTGGAATATATAGATTTGCTTGAATGAGAGGGTGGACTGATGAAAGAAAAGGATGTCGTGAAGTATTTAAGACAATATAAGCAGCTGCATTATAGACTAGAGTTTGTTGAAAATAAGATTATTGGATTAAAAGCAATAGGATATGAGGACAATCATTCATCAGCAGTTCAAAAGAAGTCTATAAATGAGTATATAAATGAAAAGGATATAATTATATCCAGGATGAAAAGAATTGAGGATTTAGTTAATTTGTATGCAGACACAAAGGAAGGACTTGTTATCAAATACAATTTTATTGAGTTTGAAACACTTGAAAACATTGCTGATCATATGCACTACTCAATTGCAACAGTTAAAAGATATTATAAAGCTGGATTAAATAATCTCAAAAACATGATACCAAATGATACCAAATGAACTGTAATGAGCCTTTCTTATGTGATAATATGTTATCGTAGAAGTTTTTCAGGAAGAGGAACTTCTTTTCTTTATTTGTGGAAAGGATGTTGATGTTGTGAATGAAGATGAATTAGAAGCATGGATAAATAAACTTATTGAATCTAATGAGTTATGGAAGTTCTATAAATCAAAGCAATTCAGAAGATTAAGAAAAGAAGTACTGAATGATGATCATCATGAGTGTCAGATATGCAGATGTGCTAATGCAACAATAGCACATCATGTTCAGCATGTGAGGAAGTATCCAAGATTAGCATTATCTAAATACTATTATTATAAAGGAAAGAAGTATCGCAATCTTATTTCTGTATGCAAGACATGCCATAACATATTGCATCCTGAAAAGCATAAGGGATATAAGAAACCAATTACAGAAGAAAGGTGTTAAGAATGGAAGAGAAAGAAACAGTCAAACAAAAACAAAAAAATAAATATCAAAATATTAACAGACAAAAAGTATATGAAATATATGGTCATGTCAGATACATTGTTCAGCGTAACCATTGTGAACCAATAACAGTTGATGATGTTATGAACTCAATCAATGATCATCACTATGAAAAAATATTTTCTTTATTTAATTATGAAAAAGAATTGGTTGATTATGTATTGAAATATGTAAAGAATAATATGAAAAAAGAATAAAAATATACCCCCCATCAAAATAAAATCAATTTCTCATGGGGAGACTTTCAACGGAGAGGGGACACGACATTTCCGATTTCTCACTCACGCATATGAAAAACAACGTGAATCGATTTGATTTTATTTGATATATTTATTCATGGAAACAGTACAGTTATGTACATATAGATACCAGATAGCAGCACTATTGAGAGGTGATAGCATATGAATTGATGATATATTAATTATCGTGGAGGTGATTATTAAAGTGGAAAAGATTAATGTTGATACAATCCACAGAACAAAGGAATATAAGGAACTGAAACAGGGGCTTATTGATCAGTTGAAATTTGATGGAAAGGAAAATAATCAGAACCTGGACCTTATAAGTGATTATATGGATATGTATGTTACAAAGAAACTCTTAAAAGAGGATATCTTTGAAAGAGGTGTAACGGTTGAAGTATATACTGCCAAAGGAGATGTGAATTATAAGAAGAATGACAGCATAACAGAACTGACAAAAGTCAATATGCAGATGCTTAGAATTCTACAGCATTTAAATATCAGCATTGGGGCAAATGGTGATGCTGATGACGAGATGTAAACTTCCAGCAGATGTAAAAAGATATATTAATTTTGTACATAATCATGAAGATGAGAATTGCGAGTGGACTTTAAAATTCTGTGATTTAGTAACCAGAATATTTGAAAATGAAAATCTGTTTTATGATGAAAGTCGAATAGAAAAGTATTTTACATATCAGAAATATTTTCCCTATGATTTATTTCTGTGGGAGAAATGCCTGTTTGTTCTTCATAACTGTGTATTTAGGGAAGATGGATATCCTCGGTGGCCTGATTTGCTTTGCATTGTAGGACGTGGTGCTGGAAAGAATGGTTATCTTTCATTTGAGGATTTTTGTCTGCTTTCGCCAACGCATGGAATTAAAAACTACAACATTGATATCTATGCAACAAGTGAGGATCAGGCAAAAACAACTTTCAAGGAAATTTACGAAGTTCTTGAAGCCAATGAAATGAAATTGAAAAAATTCTTTACATGGAATAAGGAAATCATCACAAATATAAAGACAAATTCATCATTAAGATTCAGGACTCGAAATGCAGATACAAAAGATGGCGGACGTCCTGGGAAAAATGACTTTGATGAAAAACATGCATATGAAAATTTTGAATTGATAGATGTTGCCAATACTGGGTTGGGAAAAATAAAGCACCCACGAACAACATCTATTTCTACACAGGGAGATGTGCGTGATGGTCCGCTTGATGATGATGTACAGGTTGCAAAGGATATACTTGATGGGAAGACAACCGATAATGGTTTGCTTCCTTTTTTGTGTATGCTTGACAGCAAGGATGAAGTCAATGATGAAAGAATGTGGAACAAGGCAAATCCTTCTTTGAGATATAGACCAGACTTGCTTGAACAGATGAGAAAGGAATATGTAGCATATCTTAGACATCCTGATAAATCGAGGGCTTTTATCGTCAAGAGAATGAATCTTATTGAAGAGCGAAAAGATATTGCTGTCACTTCATGGGATAACATTCTTGCAACAAATAGAAAGATACCTGATCTAGAGGGATACGAATGCATTGCTGCAATTGACTATGCAAGAACAAGCGACTTTGTGTCGGCAGGATTACTATTTAAAAAGAACAACATAAGATACTGGGTTACACATGCATGGTTTTGCAAGAACTCACGAGACAAGCATAGAATCAAGGTGGATTTAAAGATGATGGAAGATATGGGCGTGCTGACGATTATAGACGATATAGAAATCAAGCCAGAAATAGTTGTTGACTGGCTATATGAGCAGCAAAGAAAATATCGTATTAAAAAAATATGTATGGATAATTTTAGAATTACACTGTTTAGCACATATCTAAAAAAGATTGGATTTGATGCAAAAGACAAGAAAAGAGTAAAGCTTGTAAGACCATCAGACATTATGAAGATATATCCATCAATTGACTCGTGGTTTATGAATAAAATAATCGTGTGGGGAGATGATCCATTTATGAGATGGTGCACAAACAATGCAAAAGTCGTACCAATGGGAAAAGATAATTTTGTCTATGACAAGCAGGAACCAAAATCAAGGAAGACAGATGGATTCATGGCATTTGTAGCCGCAGCAACATGTGATGAAGAACTGATAGAATATGTTGAAATGCCACCATTAGATGTTATTGAATACTGATGAAAGGAGGTGGTTGAATGGGAATAATGAGAAGTGTTGAAGGGTGGCTTTTTTCAAAATTATTTGATAATGGAAAACTGGAATTAAGCAATGCATCACTGGAATCTTTACAGGCCGAACTGTACTTTAAGGAACTTGCACTTGCAAAAGTGAAATCGATATATTCAGTATGCTTGAGTTCATGTATATTGAATAAATATCATAAGAATGAAATCATCAGAGATAATGATTACTATCTTTGGAATATAAGACCAAATAAGAATCAGAACAGAATTCAATTCTTTGATCAGATTATTGGCAAACTCATAAATGATAATGAATGTCTTGTGATTTATTATAATGATCAGCTATTGATTGCTGATGACTTCCAGAAAGATGAATATGCATTATTAAAAAATGAATACAGTTCAGTTGTTGTTAAGGATTTTTCTTTTCAAAGAAAGTTCTATGAGAATGAAGTTTATTATTTTTCACTAAATGATGAAAATATTAAAAGATATATTGATGGTGTATATCAAAGCTATGCTCAAATTTTGGGAGCCAGCAAGGAAATTTATCTTGATCAGGCAGATAAGCATTATTTTTTGAATGTTTCAACAGAAGCAAGACATGATCCGAAGTTTGCTGAAAACTTTACAGACATGACAGGAGAAAAACTGAAAAAATTTCTAAAGCATGGGAAAAATGCATTGCCTGTCTATGATGGATTTGAGTGGGTTCGTGATTCGCCAAAAAGTGCATCTACAACAGTTGATTACAGAGAAATGAGAAAAGAAGTATTTTCATCATGTGCAGAGGCATTCAATATACCAACTGCATTGATGTTTTCTGATACTGCGAACCTGGATACAAAAGTAGTTGACAATCTGATTACATTCGGATTAAAGAAAATGACAAATATGATTCAAAATGAAATATCATCAAAAAATGTCGGTTTATCAAATTTCATGGATGATCATTATGAATTTGATATTACAAAAATCAAATATTTTAATCCTCTGGAAAACGCAGCAAGCATAGAAAAATTATTAGGGACAGGTGCCTACTGCATTGATGAAATTAGAGTCAAGGGTGGCGATAAGCCGTTGGACACTGAATGGTCTAAGAGGCATTTTATGACAAAGAACTTTGGAACAATCGAGGAATTGCTTAAGTATGCTGAGAATTTCGGTGACATAGAGACAATTCATGAAGACGATAATTCATTTAAAGGAGGTGATGAATAAATGAAATGGGAGTTAAAGCAAAGCACAGCAACCCAAAATACTTTGGAACTTTATATCTATGATGATATACAGAGTGGATATTATGACTGGTGGAATTGCCGAGAGGTAGTAAGTGAAACAAGTCAGGATTTCTTTAGGGAACAGCTAGAAAAATATCATGATGTCAATCAGATTAATGTCTATATTAATTCTAACGGTGGCGATGTCATGGAGGCTTATGGAATGACATCATTATTGCAGAGACATCAGGCGAAAGTGACATGCTATGTTGATGGGTTTGCATTTAGTGCAGCAGCATTATTCTTAGCGGTTGCTGATCATGTTGTTATGGCAAAGCAGGCGACTGTATTATTGCACAACATGCTTTCAAGCTGTTATGGAAATGCTAATGATTTTAGAAAGATGGCAGATGACTTGGATAAGCTGATGGAAGCGAATAGACAGCTGTTCTTATCTAAGATGAACATTACAGAAGATGAACTGATTGAAGCAATGAATAAGGAAACTATCTATACTGCACAGGAATGTATTGAAAATGGACTTGCTGATGAAATTAGTGGAGAAACAAACATTGATGACATTGCTAAGATTGCACAGATACGTGAAAACCAGATTCAAATGATGATCGTAAGACAAAAGAATTTATCTTCTGTGTTAAACCAGCTAAAGCAGCAGGAAATTATACATGAGCAAGATCCTGAACCAAAACCAAAACATGAAGAAAACAAATTAAAGGCTTTCTTTGAAAAAGCTTTTTAAATTAAAAATTACCAAGGAGGAAAATTATGAATTTACAATTAAAGCAATATCTAGAAACAATGAAAACTGCAATGAAAGAGGGAAATGTAGATCAATATTCACAGGCATTTTCACAATATCATGAAGAACTGATTCAATCAATTCAGAATGATTATGAACAGTTTAGACAAACAAATGATTCTCAAATCTTAGAAAAACGTGGGATCAGACAATTAACTTCGGAAGAAAAGAAGTATTATCAGGAATTTATTGATAAGGCAAAGTCAATCAATCCTAAGCAGGAAATTACCGATATGAATAAAGGTATGCCTGAAACTGTTATTACAGATGTATATAGAGAATTGACTCAATCGCATCCACTGCTTGCAAAAATCAATTTTCAGTTTACATCATTTTCAACAAAATGGATTATTAGTGATCACACAAAACAAACAGCAGCATGGGGAGAAATCACTGCTAAAATCACGGAGGAAATTACATCAGCATTCAAGGAATACGATATGAAACAGTTCAAGTTATCTGCATTCTTTGTATTATCAAAACCTATGCTTGAATTAGGACCTGAATGGGTAGATGCTTATGTAAGAACAGTGCTATATGATTCACTTGCAAACTCATTAGAAAATTCTATTGTTACTGGTACAGGTAAGAATATGCCTATTGGCTATGATAGAGATATTCACACAGGAGTTTCAGTAACAGATGGCGTTTATCCTAGAAAGAAAAAAGTGAAAATCAAATCATTTAGACCAAAGGAATATGGAAAGGTATTGGCTGTTATGGCAAAGACAGAAAAAGGAAATGCCAGAAAATTTGATAAGGTGCTGCTTGCAGTTAACATGACTGACTATTTAACTAAGATCATGCCTGCCACAACAGCAAGCAATATAGATGGTACATATACTCAAAATATTTTCCCATTTCCTACAGAAACAGTTATCTCAAATGAATTGGCAGATGGTGAAGCCTTATTAATGCTTCCCGAAGAATACTTTGCAGGACTTGGAACATCAAAAGAGGGAAAAATATTATATGATGATTCTGTGAAGTTCTTCGAGGACCAAAGAGCATTTATGATTAAGTTATATGGAAATGGTAGACCATACGATAATACTGTATCGGTACTATTGGATATTTCTGAATTAGAGGAATTATACACTGTTGTCAAAACATTATCCGAAACACCAACAGCTGATCCAGCTGTTTAAAAATGCAAGATTTAAAGATCAGCAGTACTTTCTTTGAAGAAATAAAAAATGACTGTGGTGTAACATGGGATAACGCAAAAACAAATACACGCATCAATGGCATTGTCAGTAATGCCATTGATGAATTTCAAGAATGGTTTGGTAAGGATGTAGATGTTGAACATTATGGAAATATTAGAAAAATGTTTATGGCGTATGTGAGATATCATTATTATGATCAGGGTGAAGATTTCAAGAAGAATTATGCTTCTGATATCCTGAATGAAAGAATGAAATATGAGGTTACTGAATATGAAAAATCAAAACAAGCCAATGTATCGTGATGGATATATTTATATTCTTAAGGAAATCATTAAAAAAAATGAATTTAACGCAAAAGAAAAAGGGAAGTTCTATGAAATTATTGTAGAGCTTCCCTTTAATGAATTATCAAAAAGAATCCAGGATAAGGAATTAATCAATAAGTTTGGTGCACAGCTGGATTTAAAGATAGAGGTTCCTAACTGTCAATTGAATTTTGATGATAAATACTATGTTATTGTCAATAATGACAGCACAAAAGTATTTGATATTACATATCATGATGATACTGATGAAAGGTATTATCTTTATTTAACAATAGTAGGAGTGAAAGAAAATGTCACTATTGGTTGATATTAGAAAAAGTCTTGAAAAAGTTGATAAAAAGGTTTGCTATGGCAAGAGCTTTGATGATTATGTAAAAGAGAACGGTTTTGATTTTATTGTATTTAGCAGAAAAGGCATGAAGAAATCAAAGCGAGATGTCATACGCACTTTTGAGGTAAACATTGTTAGAGAAAACTATATACCTGAAGGACTTGATATAAAAATCATAAAGGCTATTACAGAAAATACATGTCTAAAGTTTCCAAATGATCAGGAAATGCCATACAATTATATAAGAAAGGGAGATACAAGTGATTTAGTTGAGATACTGACACTGACATTTGTAAAAACAGAAACATGTCTTCTATAGAGTTTAAGCTAAAGGATGATGACCTCAAAAAAATAGAACAGTCAATCATGGAATATGGAGATGATGCAGAAAGCATTATCAACGATTTTTTAAGAGACTATGCTTCAAATATGGTCGTTGATGCAATTGTTGTAATGATTCCCCAAAGTGGAAGAATGTGGAAAGGGAAAAGAAAGCCAGCAAGAAGCGGCAATCCATTTAAGACAGATTTTATAAATCTAGGATTTACAATAAAATCAAAGAAAACTTACAATTATCTGTATTTCCCTGATCAGGCAGCAGGTACATCACAGGGAAAAAGTCCACTCTTATTCATGGAGAAAGGAATGGACAATGTATATGATTCAATTGTAAATGGAATTTTAAATAAATTAACAAAGGAGGAATAGCAAGTGAGAAAAGAGTTTACTGAATACGAAGTTGAGGAGATGAATGTTAAACTTGAAAATGGTGATACATACATTGAAACAGGATGCATTGGAACGTCAGAAGAGACATTCAATACAAAAACAATTTCAAAAAAATGCAAAGGAATAGTGACAAAGCAGCGAACACGTCATGCAGGCGGTGGAGAAGTAAAGATAACTGGACACATTCTTTATAGTGCATACTGTAAAATGCATGGAATGGAAAACAGCGACTTAAAGGATGGTGTAATGTCCTATGGTTCTGGAACGCATCCGACAATGTGCGTAACTTTAAAGGTAAGAGATGAAGATAACATCTTAAAATTGAAAGCATATCCTAATGCTGTCATATCAACTGGACCATCTAGAAAAATTGATGCAACAAGTGAAGAGGTTGCAGAGGTTGAAATGACATTGGCATTATCAAATGATGAGTTCGGTCAATGCGAATATGAGAAAATTATTGAAGATGAAAAAACAGAGGAAGCATTCATAACTTCATGGATGACAAGTTTTACTCATGATCTTGTAAAAAAAGCAGCATAATAAAGGAGAATATGATATATGGCAATGAAGTTTAAAATCAGTAATGAAACAGAGGTCAATATAGGATTGACATTTGCGAAATTATATAAATTAAAATTAGATAGCAAGACTCAAAAAGATTATGAGAAATTCAATGTGATTTTTAACAGAGGTGCAAAAGACGTATTTGATTATCTATATATCATATATGTTGCGTATCTATGTGAAAATGAAAATAAACAATATGAGTTTAATGACTTTATTGAAAATGTTGATTATTTTGATATGGATTATATAATCAGGACAGTTAATGCTTTATCAAGTTCTAAAAAAAAGTAGCATTTAGGGAGGCCTTTCAAAAAAAGAATAAGCCTCCCTTTAAAATGCCGAAATTTGAACTAGAGGATATCGAGGATTACTATACATATTATGTTCAGATTTTAGGCATTAGTGAGGAATGCTTTTGGAATATGGATATCTCTTTTGTGATGTCGGTAGCTGAAAATAAAAGTGCGTATGATAGCTATATTACATATCATACAAATAAATTAAGAAATGAGGGATAATATTGGCAAAGAAAACACAAGCACAAATTGAATTCATTGCGATAACAAAAGGTTATCAGGATGGAATCAAACAATTAAATATGTCAAACAAAACCCTACAGAATGAGCTGAAATTAAATTCGACAGAATTAAAGGGCAATGCAGATGACTCAACTCTATTGCAGAAAAGACAGTCATTATTGCAACAGGAAAGTCAAAACACTGCACAAAAGATAAAGCTGCTTGAAGATTCTTTATCCGAAGCAGAAAAAACATTAGGCAAAAACAGCAAGGAATATTACACGCTCAACAATTCATTAATATCCGCAAAGAATCAGCAGGCTGCAATACAGAATGAAATCAAGCAGACAACTGCTAAGATGGAGGATCAAAAAAAGAAAACATCAAATCTCGATGAATCAATTGATGATTTAGGAGATTCCTTGAATGATACTGAAAAGGATGTGTCAGTTTTTGGCGATGTTCTTAAAGCTAACCTAGCAAGCGATGCAATCAAGGAGGGATTTAGCCAGCTGACTGACCTTGTTATTACAAATGGAAATGACATGGAAAGAGCAACTAATCAATTATCGGCATCACTTGGTGCAACAGATGAACCTTTAGAATCATTTCGTGAAACTATGGATCAAATCTATAGGGATAACTATGGTGAAAACTTTGATGATATTGCAGAATCCATTCGAGAGGTTTCTTCCCAGCTTGGTGATATGGAAAATGATGAACTGATTAGTGTTACTGAAAGTGCTATTGGGCTGCGTGATACATTTGATTTTGATGTTAAGGAATCAATACGTGCAGTAAAAATGATGATGGATCAGTTTGGATTAACATCTGATCAGGCTTTTAATTTGATTGCTCAAGGTGCACAGAACGGATTGGATAAAAATGGAGATTTGCTTGATACAATCAATGAGTATTCAGTTCATTTCAATCAAATTGGTATGGATGCTGATGATATGTTTAATGTTCTGTTAAAGGGAACAAACGCAGGAACATTCAGTGTTGATAAACTTGGAGATGCAGTTAAGGAGTTTAGTATTCGTATTAAAGACGGAACAGCGGATGAGGCATTAAAGAAACTTGGGTTAAATGTTGATGATGTCAAAAAAAGATTTGCACAAGGTGGTGAAGTTGGAAAGAAAGCATATCAGGAAATTAATCAAGCATTATTCAGTGTAAAAGATACAAATGAGCAGTTTAGTTTGGGAGTAACAATGTATGGAACAATGTTTGAAGATTTAGGTGCTGATGGAGTGCAGTCTCTTAGCAATTTAAACGGTATTATGGATATGAACATTGATTCTATGAATCAAATCAAGGAAGTTAAATATGATGATGTTCTTGCGCAGCTTGAAGGACTCAAAAGAGGATTTGAACAGGATATAAGTGGTACGTTATCAACTTTTGTTTTCCCAGCGTTAAGTCAATTATTAACGTGGGTTGGAGATAACAAGGATCTTATAGGTGCATTGGTATTAGGTATAGGAGCAGGAGCGACAGCATTTGGAACAATAACTCTTGCAATTGGTATCTATAATGGAATTATGGATATTATGGCTTTGTCCACTGGTGCTGCCACTGTAGCAACCACAGGGCTTGGAACTGCATTTACATTTGTAACAGGTCCAATAGGTATGATCACATTAGCAATTGGAGCAGCAGTTGCAGCAGGAGTTGCTTTATATAAGAATTGGGATACTGTATGCTCCTGGGCTAACAAGGTAAAAACAACGGTTGCCAATGCATGGAATGGAATAAAGACTGCTATTGTAGACAAAATAACTGGTGCAAAGAATGTCGTATCAAATGTAATTAATGCAATAAAAGGATTTTTCTCATTTAAATTTTCATGGCCAAAATTGCCATTACCTCATTTTTCGGTAAAACCGAAAGGATGGGGAATAGGTGATCTTTTAAAAGGGAAGATACCATCTTTAGGAATAAGCTGGTATGCAAAAGGTGGTTTTTTTAAAGGCCCAACTGTCCTAAGTGGATTAGGAGAGGCTGGGAATGAATATGCATTGCCATTAAATGATAGAACAATGACACCATTAGCAAGCCTACTTGCCGAGAAGTTGAACGGTATAGGATCATCTGTAGCACAGGATTTATATGCGGATATATATATTAATGTGGGTGATGGGATGTTGGTTGAAAATGTAAGCAAAAAAGTAGCAATCAAAGTAAGGAGGGAGAAGCGATCATGAGCGAAGTGATAATTAAACTAAATGATGAAACATTAACATTAAGTGAATATAACGCTGAATTTAATGGGTATGACTGTGATTTGGGAAGTGTAGAAACAAAAACATACAAAACAATGCATGGAACAAATGAAAGATATATAAATTCAATATTCAATCCACATGAATTGACCGTAGAGTTTATCGTAAGAAAATATAGCAATGTGCTAGCACTTGCTCGTATCCTTACTAATCCAATATTTGAATTTGTAGATGATGAATTAGTTTATGAATCATCAATTAATGAATTTGAATATGAATATATTTCAGGAGATGATTATCTCCTGAAATTGATATACAATGCATACATTTTTGAAAATAGATATTCAAATACACCTATTAAAGCAAATACAACTGTCAATATAGACAGTCCATCACCAACAGCAATTAATATAGAGGTAAAAGCTAATGAAACATTAGTGAATAAGGTTATTACACTTTCATATTTTGATTTCTTTACCAACAAAAAATATCAAAATGATATAAAGATCATAAGTCTAATAAATGGTAAAACTGCTTTGATAAATTCTGATAAATTTCTATGTTTCATCGATGAAAACCAACTCTATCTCAATAACATAAATATAAATCTGTATCCATATACAAAAGGTAAAATTGATGTAAGAGGAATAGATGAAACTCTTGAATTAAACATTATGTATAGAAAGGCATATTAATGTTAAAGCATGTTAGAACAAATAGAGAAATAGATATTGATAGAGATAGTTTTTTTATTACGATAGAGGAAAACGGAACAAAGCAGATAGAATTTGATATTTCAACAAATTACGATTTATTCTCTTTAATAAAAAATGAAGATAGAATTGAATATGATAATCTTTATTTTTTGGTAAAGGAAATTAGTGAAGAGGATTTTAATGCAACAATCGTTTGCAATTTAGATACAGATGATCTAAAAGGTGAAGTTCTACAAAGCTACAGAAGTGAAAGTCAAACGGAAATAAATGTATTAAACAGTATATTAAGCAGCATTGGATGGAAAGCAAGCGGAGAAACATCTAATCAGAAAAGAACAATTGAAATTGAAGATGCAACTAAATATGATATTATCTTACAGATTCAAAATACCTTTGGATGCTATACAGATTTTGATAACAAGAACAAGATTCTCTATGTATCATATCAAAAGGAATTTAATGAAAATGGATTCTTTGTATCAGAACAGGTCAATCTTAAAAAAGTTGAATATACAAGTGATACATATGATATTGTGACTCGTATATATGGATTTGGAAAAACAGATGATGAAACTGGTCAAACAGTTACATTTTCTTCAATCAACAATGGCAAGAATTATGTAGAGGATTTATCATTTAAAGGGAAAGTTATTTCAAAAATAATTCGTGATGATAGATTTACTGATCCACAGGCACTTTATGATTACTGCCAAAAAGAGTTGAATAAATATGCAAAACAAGTTGAATCATTTGAACTTGACATTATCGACTTATCAAAATTAAAAAGTGAAGAATATAGATTATTTAACTATAAGATAAGGGATATGGTTGACTATATTGATATTAGAAATAATCGAAGAGTTCTACATAGAATAGTTAAAATAGTAGAGTATCCATTTGCTCATGAAAAAGATAAAATCACATTAAGCACAGCATCAGATTCGATTGAAAACTTGATGACAAAAACTCAATCAAGCATTTCTCAAATAGGAACATCATTTCAGCAAAATCTAGTAGCTATAAATGCAAAGATTTCAGGAAAACTGGAAACAACTGAATTTGAAGCATTAAAAGCAAAGATAGAAGAATTAAACGTTCTAGATTTAAGCGCTACAGTCGCAAAAATTGAACAGGCTTATATAAGCAGACAAGATGTTGAATTGTCGTATGTAAAGAAAGAAATAGTTGAAGATTTGAACGCCAAAGTAGCAACTATAGAAACAAATTATGTAGACAAGCAATACGTCAATGAAAATTATGTTACAAAGCAATATGTAAACGAAAACTATGTAACAACACAATTTGCCAATCAAACATATGCAATCAAAAGTGAAGTTAAAGATTTAACTGTTGATATTGCTAAAATTAATACATTGTTATCTGGAAGCGTTAATGCAGGTTCTACACAGACTATTGTGTTGAACGCAGAGAACACAACTATAGCAAATGCACTTATTAAATCAGCAATGATTGATAGTCTTGATTTTAACAAAATTACAGGTATTGATATAAACACTACAAAATTGAATATACATTCCAATGATGGTTATTCAACTTGGAAAGACAATACTATTCTTATTAAAGATAGTACACGTACAAGAGTTCAAATTGGTAAGGATGCACAAGGAGACTATAACATCTATATCTGGGATAAAGATGGAAAGGTAATGTTTGATCCGTTGGGCTTAACCGCTGATGGAGTTAACAGAGAAGTTATTGACAACTCCAACGTAAAAGAAAATGCTGGTATTAAAGGTTCTAAATTAGATATAGATAGTGTTATTACAGAAGTAAATGGTGCAACAACAACTATTAAGTCTAGTAAAATCTACTTTGATGAAAAGAAACAGACTCTTGACGTTGCTTTCAATACAATGTCTAATACTGTTACAGAGACAACAAAGGTCGTTGAGACTGCCAATACGAATGCAAATAATGCATTATCTAAAGCGAATACTGCAATAACAGATAGTGCAAGTGCAAAGACTACTGCTAACACTGCTAAATCAACAGCAGATAACGCTAAAACTGTAGCGGATGTGGCTAAAACGACAGCAGATGGAGCAAACACTAAAGCAACAACTGCTAGTACCAATGCTAGCAATGCTTTAGCAAAGGCAAACCAACTTGAAACAAAAGTGACAACTGTAGAGAATACAGTAAAGTCACAAAGCACTCAAATAAGTACAGCACAAGGACAGATTAGCACTCTTATTACAGATGTCACTCAAGCAAAAAAGGACATCACGACAGTTACAGGGGATGTCACAACAGCAAAAACTAATATTACTACATTAACAAATAACTATAGTAGTGTTAAGCAAACGATTGATGGGCTTTCTACAACTGTAGGAAGTCATACGAGTAGTATTGCAAATATTAGCA
This sequence comes from Candidatus Stoquefichus sp. SB1, assembly GCF_001244545.1. Taxonomy (NCBI): domain Bacteria; kingdom Bacillati; phylum Bacillota; class Erysipelotrichia; order Erysipelotrichales; family Erysipelotrichaceae; genus Candidatus Stoquefichus; species Candidatus Stoquefichus sp. SB1. Next base: position 945,594 of record NZ_LN852696.1, read on the forward strand.
CTACTGCTAACAATGCCTTGAATACTGCAAACAGTAAAGCGAAGGTATTTACTGCTACACCAACAACTCCATACAAAGTAGGTGATTTGTGGGTACAGGGTGCTACAGGTGTAATTATGAAATGTAAGGTTGCTCGTGCAAGTGGTTCTTATGTTGCTGGTGATTGGGAAAAGGCTGATAAGTACACAGATGATGCAACTGCTAACAAAGTTAGAACTGACTTAACAGCAAGCATTAAAACAGTCGCAGACAAACAAGCAACTTTTGAGACATCCTTGAGTGGTATTACAAGTAGAGTAAGTTCTACAGAGACAACTGTTGCGACTGTAACTAACACAGTCAATAACAATAAAGCAAATTGGGATAAGGCGCCTACAGCATTAACAAATGCTAACAATGCACAAGCTACTGCAAATAGTGCAGTGCTTGGTAATAAAGTAGATGCATTAAATAATTCAAAATTATTTAAAAATGTAGCAAGTTATAGCTATGATGGTGAAAGTATAAAGGGAGCATTTGTAATAGTTACACCTATAGTTCCTTTGCATATGTGTCGATTTAGAATAACAGGATATAACTATGTAACAACTACAAACAACAACATAGATATAACAATCACATGCTATAACTATACATCATCAATTATTAATTGTTCTTATACAAATGATGGTAACGTTCCATTTAGTTTAGTTAGACTAGCAAAGGTTAGTTCATCTGATTCCAGATTAGTGATTATTCTTGGAAGTGGAACAGATACATGGAATTATCCAAAACTACAAGTTGAGAGTGCACTTGTAAGTTATTCGACTGTTGCGCCAGATACTTGGAAAGATGGTTGGAGTATAAGCTTAGTTACAATATTTCCAACTACATATACACATTTAGTGTCTGTTGGTGGTATGAATATACAAACAGAAATAACATCTACTAAATCTACTGTAGCAACCCATACAACACAACTTACAAATATTACATCTCGTGTGAGTACAGCAGAGACAAACATAACAAAAGTAAACGGAAATGTAACAGCATTAACAACTCGTATGAGTACCGCAGAGCAAAAAGTTACAGATAGCGCAATTGTTAGCACCGTTACTAAATCTAGTAGTTGGACTACGTTAAACACTAAGGCTACAGATGCACAAACAAAAGCAAACAATCTTGTAGACTTAACTACAATCAAGGATACAAGAAGTGTTAACAATAACCCTTCATGGTATTTATCTAACTATCCAAGAAAGACTGTTAAAGAATTTAAACAGTGTAGTACAATGGGGATTAGTGGAGAAGGCACTTATGGAACTCTAGAGACTAGTGTATCATGGCCAGATACAGGAGGAGGTTATCCTGTACAATTATTTTATCCAAACACCAGTCAAAATATTTATCGTAGGGTTGGGACTTCAACGACTGCTTGGGGTGCTTGGACTAAGGTCGCAGGAACTCATAATGCTATTTCTGTTATCAATCAAACTGCCGAGCAAATTAAAATTCAAGCGAGCAAAATAGCACTAGAAGGTCTTGTTACTGCAAATAGTAGATTTAAAATATTAACAGATGGCTCTATGGAGGCTGTTAATGGGAAATTTAGTGGAAATATAAATGCTACAAGTGGGAATATCTCAGGATTTACATTAGCGTCAAATAGGATGTATGCGACATCAACGAAAACTTTTGATTATACGAGCAATGATATTGAAACAATAAAAAACATTATTTTAGGAAGAGTTCCATCAACAGGACAATTCAATAGATATGATTTAAACGGTGATGGAGTTATCGATTCTATGGATCATTACTATATTGTAAAAATAATAAATGCTGGGAATAAAATTGATACAAGTCTATCAATATATCCAAAATTTGATACAGGAACAAATTATAACCAAGCTATATTTGAGGCTAAGGCTGATGGCTTTTTTACAACTAAAATAACAAGTACAGGTCAATTGTATAGTGACGTTGCAACATTTGATACTTGTTATGCAAATAATGCAACTCTTAAAGAGCTACATATCGATATGTATAATGGTTCATTTGATACAGGTGATCAGGGATTAGAAATATGGGGGAATACCCCATTTATTGATTTCCATCATGGCAATGATGCAGTTGATTATACATCGAGACTTATTTGCTATAACAATGGCGAGTTAACTTGTGAAAATGATTTTCGTGTGACAGGTACTTCTTATTTTACAAAATCGGTGAGACTGAGTGGTGCTCTTGTTTTAGCAAATGCTCAATATCTATATGGAATTGACACAGGTGGTACTTGGAGATGGATGACTGTTATGGGTGATAACAATGTTGAATACTTTGGTGACAACAGTTGTCAAACGTGTTTAAGAGGATCTAAAGTATATCTTAGCATGTCTGGCGCAACTGTCACGTCTGATAGACGTTATAAAAACAACATAAGAGATTTTGATAAGAGATATGAAAATTTCTTCAATGAATTAAAGCCACAAACGTTTAGATTTAATAAGGATAAAGAGAATCTAACAAACCTCGGATTTATTGCTCAAGATGTTCAAACAGCGATTAGAAATAGTAGTTTGGATGAGAATCATAATTTTGTATCAAAAGTGATTGATGAAGATGGTAGTGAGTTATTGGGACTTGTCTATGAACAATTCATTGCATTGAACACTCATATGATCCAAAAAAATATAGCATCTATAGAAAATATCAAATATGTTCAGATTGAACATGATAGACAACTCTCTAATCTAAAATATGATAATGAAAGATTAAAGAAAAAAGTAGAATTATTAGAACAAGAAATCAATCAATTAAAAGGGCTTGCGTAAAGTCCTTTTAATTATAAAAAAAACAAGGAGGATATTTTATGAATATTACACAACAAGAAAACACAAAGGTAATTTTGAAAGCGGATTTAACAGTAAAAGATGAAATAATCGGAAATCTTGAAGGAACGGTTTCAAATTACGATTATGACAACATTGGAATTAACATTAACATCTACAATTCTATGAAAAAGCAATTATGTGATAATGATGCAACATTAAAAGCAGATATTAACACTTTTATTGAAAGTGTGATTGCAAAGCAAAAAGAATTATTGGGAGGTACTAAATAATGGAAATGACAAACAGAGAAATGATTGGTCATCTTAACCAATTAGCAATTATCAATGAAAAGTTAGGTGGAGAACTTAACTACAAGATTTCTCGTAACAAGGAAAAGTTAACAAAGGAATATGAACAATTTGACAAGGCACGTCAAGAGGCTAAGAAAGATTATTGTGAACTTGATGAAGATGGCAATATTAAACAGGAGAAAGTTGATACTGATGATGAAAATTCAATCATGAAAGTTATTTTCCTTTCTGACGAAAAAGAAAAAGAATGGAATAAAGTTGAATTGAAGATGCTTGATGAAGAAAAAGTTAATATCGACATTAGAACTGTCAGTGAAGATGTTATCTTCAATTCAGAAGCAAGTCAGTACGCTACAGATGCAATGTTATTCATGATCAAGGAGGATGAAGAAAAATGAAAGAATTAATTGCAAAGGTTACAAAATTAATTGATGTAAAGTCAATTATGACTCTTACGCTTACAGGAGCATTTGTTGCTTTGGTAAGTGGTGGAAGCATTGATGGCGATAAGTTCATGGCCATTTATACAATGATTGTGGGATTCTATTTTGGAACACAGTCAAATAAAAAAGACTAGAGGTGCTTTATGACACCTGAAACTACAATTAGTTTATCTTTTCTAATGTCTATATTGTTGTTTTGTTTTACTGCTATTAATTTCTTTTCTAATCGCAAAAAAGATACAAGAGAAGAAAGTAGAGAACTTATGAAAGCTAATATCAAATTAGAACAAATATGTTCAACAACAAATGAAACAAGAGCAGATATCAAAGCAATGAATAATCAAATAGAAAAGATAAATCAAGAACAAATCAAACAAAGATTAGAAATTAATACAATATGGAAACGTATTGATGAATTAAAAGAAAGGTGATGTTTATGAAAGTACAGGATTTTATAAATAAAGCTGTAGAGGTTGAGAAATTACCTACACTTTATCAATTAGGAAAATTTATGAATAGTCAAAATGGAAAATATTTATTGTGTGACTGTTCGGGATTAATTAAAGGTATTCTTTGGGGATTCCCAAAGAATGGTAAATATGCGAATAATGGAGTTCCTGATATTAATGCTGATACAATGATTTCAAGATGTTCAAATGTTACAACAGATATGTCAAAACTTCAAAGGGGGTGGCTTGTCTGGATGAAAGGGCATATCGGAATATATGTTGGTAATGGTGTAGTTATTGAATCGAGTCCTATATGGGAAAATGGAGTACAGAGAACATATCCTAAAGGATGTGGAAAACAAAATGCTTATGGTCTTAAATCAAGACAGTGGACAAAATGTGGTAAATTTGATAAGTATATTGATTATTCTAGCGAAAGTGAATCTGCTCCTTCTAAGCCTAAAGACACAAAAGTAAATGTATTTTATCGTGTAAGAACACAAAAGCATGGATGGCTTAGCGAAGTAAATAATCTTGAAGATTATGCTGGTTATCAAGATAGCCCTATTACAGATGTTGCTATTAGAGTAGACAAGGGTAAGATAAAATATCGTGTGCATGTTAAAGGTAGTGGGTGGCTTGGTTGGATAACAGACTGTAATATTAAAGATTCTTCTAAATATGCTGGTAATGGAAAAGTGATAGACGCTATTCAGGTCTACTATTACACACCTGATTCAATTAGACCTTATAAACGTGCGAAGTATAAAACAAATTATGGGTGGCAATATGATATAGAAACCACAAGTGGTCAAGATGGTTACGCTGGTGTGTTTGGAAAGAACGTAACGAAATTATATGTGGAGATCGTTTAATGCAGTACGTCATAATTAAATATCCATCTTTAGACATACATAACACAAGGATGCCAATGTTTCTTTACACAGAACCGCTTAAGGTAATTAAAGAAACAGAAAACACTGTTATTGTACAGCACAATAACAGTGAGTTTTACACATATGAATTTAATAAGAAACATATAGAAAGATATTTATAGCCTATTCCGTTTTGGATTAGGCTTTTTTATTTTACAAATTTCGACATAAGAATAATGCTATAATTTGCAAAAAGGAGTGATTTCGATGTACATATATAATAGTAAGACTAGAAAATTTAAAGAAGTTCATCGCAGAAAAAATGCAGTTACAAAAATTGCAGACTGGCTAGAATGGAAATATTTGTTCGTATGGTTAAAATGGCAAATGCGTAAAGATGATTTTTAAAATTATATTTGAAAATTACGGACTTTATACGGACTTTTGATTTATAAAATAAAAAAACCTTGATAAATCAAGGTTTAAAGACTACTGGCAGGGGCGGCAGGAATCGAACCCGCGTCCACGGTTTTGGAGACCGATGCTCTACCATTGAACCACGCCCCTATGGTGACCTGTACGGGATTCGAACCCGTGAATGCATGCGTGAAAGGCATGTGAGTTAACCGTTTCTCCAACAGGCCATTTTCTGTTGCTTTGATATAATAACATATAAAAAAAGGAAAAGCAATAGTAAAAGTGACGAATTAATGATATTATAGTAAGGTATTGGAGGAAATGATATGTTTGGATTTGGTAAAAAGATAGAAATAAAAAAATTAGATATTAATGAAGGATATCGACGTTATGAAAAAAATCCTGAAAAGATTGTTATTATTTGTGCTGATGAAGTGAAGGATTTTGATGAATTACATATTGCTGATGCAGAATGTTTGCCACTTAGATTAATGGATAAGTTTGAAGATTATTATCCTGAAAAAGAATTGACTTATTATGTATATGCAATTAATCCGGCAATTAGTGAAAGAGCTTATAAAAAAATATATAAAAAGGGTTATAATGTCTATGATTTGGGTTGTTTTATTGATTATCATGAATTAGAAGAAGGACGTAATGCTAAAAAAAGAAATCGTCGTAGAAAGAAATAGAAATTTTTTATTTTGAGTGCATATTTTTTAACTCTTAGAATATCTTTATGGTATAATGTATATAAGAAGTAAGGGAGGAATCATATATGGCTCAAAGTTTAAAGTTTATAGTGACAGATCCAGTTGGACTCTATGCCACTCCTACTACAGAACTTGTGAATGCTGTTAAGCAATTTCATAGTGATGTCACATTACGTTATGGTAACAAGGAAGTTAATTTGAAAAGTATGATGGGAGTTTTGTCTTTAGGGATTCCAACAAAGGCCAAATTAGAAATTACTGTTTCTGGTGGTGATGAGAATCAGGCAATAGAAACAATCAAAGAAAAAATTAATGAACTTGGCATTTCAACAATTGAATAATGATGAAAAAGATACTTTTTGGGTATCTTTTTTTCGTGAGTAATCATTCGTTTGATTTGAGAAACATTTATGAATATGAGATACTAAAAATAGTGCAAGGAGGATACATATGATTGAATATATTAGAAAAAGAGATGGTCGTATGGATCATTTTGATGTTAACAAGATAGCAGGTGCTATCTATAAAGCTTTTCAGGCAACTGATGCTAAATATGATTTAGATAAAGCAATAGAAGTCGCTAATGAAGTTGAAGAAAAATTAGAATCTAGGCATAGTGAATTGCCTACTGTAGAATTGGTACAAGATACAGTTGAAGAAACATTGATTTCTAAAGGATATGTAAGAATTGCAAAAGCTTATATTTTGTATCGTGCAGAGCGTACACGTTCACGTGATCGTAAATCACGTTTAATGAAAACTTTGGAAGAAATTACTTTTCAGGATGCTAAAGATAGTGATTTAAAACGTGAAAATGCAAATGTGAATGCGGATGCACCAATGGGAACAATGTTAAAATATGGTGCAGAGGCTGCTAAACAATTTAATGAGATGTTTGTTTTAAATCCTATGCATAGTGCTGCACATAAATCAGGTGATATACATATCCATGATATGGATTTTTTAACATTAACCACAACATGTACTCAAATAGATATTATTAAATTATTTAAAGATGGATTTTCAACAGGTCATGGTGTATTAAGGGAACCTAATAGTATTACGACATACTCTGCTTTAACATGTATTGCTATTCAATCCAATCAAAATGATCAACATGGAGGACAAGCTATTTATAATTTTGATTATGGAATGGCTCAAGGTGTTCGTCGTTCATATAAAAAATGGTACTATAAAAATTTAGAAAAAGCTCTAGAACTTTTAACAGCTTGTGATGTGACATCATTAATGCAACAAATCAAATCATTATCATGTATTCCAACATTGGAAGATGAAGGTTATCTTGCATTAGAAAAAGATATTTTATTACAAAATCATATTGATGAACAAACAATTGAGAAGATTCAAAAATTTACACAAGAAAAAGCCTATCAGGAAACGGATAAAGAAACTTATCAGGCAATGGAAGCACTTATTCATAATCTAAATACAATGAATTCAAGAGCTGGAGCACAAGTTCCATTTAGTTCTATTAATTATGGAATGGATACAACGGCTGAAGGAAGAATGGCTGTACGTAATGTCTTACTGGCAACTGAAGCTGGTTTGGGTGGTGGAGAAACACCGATTTTTCCAATTCAAATTTTTAGAGTTAAAGAAGGAATTAATTATAATCCCGGTGAACCTAATTATGATTTATTTAAGTTGGCTTGTCGTGTTTCGGCAAAACGCTTATTCCCTAATTTCTCATTTATTGATTCCCCTTTTAATCTTCAATATTATAAAGGGACTCCTGAAACTGAAATTTCTTATATGGGTTGTCGTACAAGAGTGATGGGAAATGTCTTTGATCCAAGTCAGGAGATTAGTCCAGGACGTGGGAATCTGAGTTTTACATCTATTAACTTGCCTCGATTGGCAATTAAATCAAAGGGTGATATTGATGAGTTTTTTGAAAAATTAGATACGATGATTGATATTTGTATTGCTCAGTTATTAGAAAGATTTGAAATTCAGTGTAAGCGTCGTGTCATGAATTATCCGTTTTTAATGGGCCAGGGTGTATGGATTCATTCTGAAAAATTAAAATCAACGGATGAAGTACGTGAGGTTTTAAAACATGGAACATTAACCGTTGGCTTTATTGGTCTAGCAGAAACATTGAAATCATTAATTGGCTATCATCATGGTGAAAGTGAGAAAGCTCAGGTATTAGGACTCCAAATTATTGCTCATATGAGAAAACGTATGGATGAAGCTTCTCAAAAATATCAATTGAATTTCTCTTTAATTGCAACACCTGCTGAAGGATTATCAGGTCGTTTCGTGAAATTGGATCGTGCTATTTATGGGAAAATTGAAGGTGTAACAGATCGTGAGTATTATACAAATAGTTTTCACGTACCTGTTTATTATCCAATCAGTGCTTTTGATAAAATTAGAATTGAAGGGCCTTATCATGCTTTAACAAATGGGGGACATATTAGTTATATTGAGATGGATGGAGATCCTACTAAGAATTTGCCAGCTTTTGAAAAAGTTGTTCGTGCTATGCATGATGCCCATATTGGATATGGAGCTATCAATCATCCAGTTGATCGCGATCCAGTCTGTGGATATAATGGGATTATTGATGATGTTTGTCCAAAGTGTGGACGTAGTGAATCAGAACATGTTGGATTTGAAAGAATCCGTAGGATTACGGGTTATCTTGTAGGAACATTGGATCGTTTCAATGATGCTAAAAAAGCTGAAGAACATGATCGTGTGAAACATAGTTTAAAACATGAAGATTAGATTATATGGGACTGTCAATGATTCCATTGTTGATGGTCCAGGGTTAAGATATACAATCTTTACCCAAGGATGTCCACATCATTGTCCTGGTTGCCATAATCCTCAAAGTCATGATCCAAATGGCGGATATCTTGGTGATACAGATGAATGCTTAAAAGAGATTGATCAAAATCCATTGTTAGATGGTGTGACTCTTTCTGGTGGAGAACCATTTCTTCAACCTCAGCCACTGATTGATTTGATTCAGAAATTAAAGCAACGTCATTTGCATATCATGATTTATAGTGGTTATACATTTGAAGAAATCTTAAAATTGGGGGATGAAGCTTATCAGCTTTTATCATTATGTGATACATTGGTTGATGGTCGTTTTGTATTAGCGTTAAGAAGTTTGGAACTATTATATAAGGGGTCATCTAATCAAAGAATAATAGATGTCCAAAAATCATTGAAAAATCATCAAGTGATTGAACAAAAGATAAATGAATATGGAGAATTTGTTGAATATTAACAAGTTCTCTTTTTGTTTGCATATGATGTTGAATAATGGTATAGTATGTCAAAAGTGAGGAAGGATTTATGAATATTAAGAAATTTGCAAAAGGTTATAACATTTATAAACTCATTTGGATATTTTTGAGTTGTTCTTTTATTGGGGCTATAGTAGAGATTGTATTTTGTTATTTTACAATGGGAAAACTAATGAGCCGTAGCAGTTTACTGTATGGACAATTTTCAATTGTTTGGGGATTCGGTTGTGTTCTATTAACAATTTTGCTTCATAATATGGAAGGTAAGCGTGACTTGTCAATTTTCTTTGTTGGAACATTTGCGGGTGGAATTTATGAATATATATGTAGTCTTATCGCAGAAGGACTCTTTGGAGTAAGATTTTGGGATTATAGTGATATTCCTTTTAATGTAGATGGTCGCATTAATCTTCTGTTTTGTTTCTTTTGGGGATTAATTGCAGTTGTTTGGGTACAAAACATTTATCCTTTTCTATCTGAAAAAATTGAGCAGATTCCTGTTAAATATGGTAAGCAATTAACTTGGGTGCTTTCAGTTTTAATGGTTTGTAATATGTGTATTTCAGCTTTGGCTTTAATAAGAGCTTATCAGCGTCAGCGACATATTCCTCCACAATCAGCTATCAGTGAATATTTAGATGAAGAATATCCTGATTCATATATTGCTAAAAGATATCAAAATATATTACCTAAAAAATAAATCTTGGGATGTTTATTCCCAAGATTTTAATGTTTTTAGTATAAATTGATAGACTTCTTCTTTTTTCTTTTCATTAAGAATCTCATGTCTCATGTGTGGAAACAAACGATATGAAACATGTTGATAACCACAATTCTCCATAAATGCTACAGCTTCTTTAAATTTCTTTTCATTTGTTAAACAAGGATCATTCTCGCCTGAAATAAATTGAATAGGTAATTGAGGATTTTTCATCTGCCAATGTTCAGATGAATAAGTTTGTTGCATCAAACGAAATAATGATGTAAATCCATTTGTTGTAAAAGTAAAACGACAGAGTGGATCTTGATTATAACTTTTAATCACTTCTTTATCACTACAAATCCAGCTATTTGGAGTGCTTTTATCAAAATTCTTATTAAAAGCATCAAACCCAATTTTTTGAATAAGGGCAGATCGATAATGATCACCTTTGATACAAGTTATGATTTTTGTTAAAAGAAGACCTAATCCCGCAGCCGGATTTTGACTTGGACTTCCACAAACAAATAAACCGTCAATATCTTGATCATATTTTTGACAATAGCATCGTACGACTAATGAGCCCATACTATGTCCAAATAAATAACATGGTAATAATGGATATTGTTTTTTAATCCATAAAGTTAATTGGTGAACATCCTCAACAATTCCAATCTCTCCCTGATGATAAAAGTAACCTAAATCATCTGGTTTCAAAACACTTTTTCCATGTCCACGATGATCATGAATAAGACAGACATAGCCTTGCTGACAAAGATATTGCATAAAATCATCATATCTTTCTTTATGTTCACACATACCATGTGATATTTGAATAATTCCTTTAGGATGACTAGGTTTCATTATTGTGACATCTATTGGCAATTGATCAAATTCAGATTTTATAATTAAATGTTCTTTCACACGCTTCACCTCTTTTTCATTATACATGAAAAGGGTGGGAAAATCATGGTCTTTCTAGTATAATATTATCAAAGAGGTGAAAAGTGTGAAAAAACCAATGTTGTGTTTTGATGTTGATGGGACATTACGTGATAATGTTCACCATCAAGTAAGAGAATCAACTTTGAAAATACTAAAACAATTAAAAGCAAAAGGATATAGATTGGTCATATCTTCAGGAAGAGGTGTTGATTCATTAATGAAAACAGGACTTATGTCGATGATAGAATGGGACGGTTTTGTTTGTAATAATGGTCAAAAGGTTTTAGATGCTTCTGGTCAGGTTTTGTTTCAAGCATCAATGAAAGAATCAGCGGTTTTAAAAGTTTTATCGATTGCTAAAGAATTAGATTATGCTGTTGTCTTAAAATCAGCAACAAGAGTCATTTCTAAAGAGGCGGATGAATATGTTTTAGAGTCACAAAGATTTTTTAATAATGTAATTCCACCAGTAGGCACATATGAAGGACAAAGTGTTGAAGCCATGATTGTTTATGGACCACGAGATTATGATTATGCTCCTTTTTTTACTGTTGAAGGTGTTAATGTTTTACCAGGTGAATCAACATATGCTGATATTACGATTGCTAATATCAGTAAAGCAACAGGAATTCATCATTTATTAAGGTTATATGATTTAGATGAATATATTGCTTTTGGAGATTCTTTAAATGATATGGAAATGTTTCAGCATGCTGCTATTTCAGTAGCAATGGGACAGGGAAATCAGCAATTAAAGGATATAGCAACATATGTAACTTCACCGATTGATGATGATGGGATTTTAAAAGCCTGCCAGCATTTGCGATTGTTAGAAAAATAGAGGTGGACATATGTGGATTATTAATGCATTTTTGTCAGCTTTTTTTGCAGGGATAACTGCCATTTTATCTAAAATGGGATTAGAAGATTTATCTTCGCATTATGTAACAGCGTTAAGGACAAGTGTTGTCCTTATATTTACTTGGCTGATGTATTTTGTAACAGGAAGTTCTATGCAAGGTATCAACACTTACAATCTTACATTTATTCTTTTATCTGGAGTGGCAACAGGAATTAGCTGGCTATGTTATTATCGAGCATTAGCTTTAGCAGACGTATCACAAGTTGTACCAATTGATAAATTGAGTACATTTTTAACAATGATTTTTGCTTTCCTTATTTTTCATGAACAAATTACATGGTTAAAAGTAGCTTGTATTTTATTAATGTTTGTGGGAACTTATATGATGTTAAAACGACCTCAAAATCAGCAATGTGGTAAAAAGTGGCTAGTTTATGCATTACTTTCGGCTATTTTTGCTTCTTTAACGGCTATTTTAGCTAAAATTGGTATTCAGGATGTTGATAGCCAGAGTGTTACTGCTCTAAGAACGATTGTCGTTGTGATTATGGCATGGATTGTTGTGAGTGTTACAAAGAGTTATCAACCAATGAGCTTGTTAAATAAAAAGCAGTTAGGAGCAATCTTTTTTTCAGCATTGGCTACAGGATTATCCTGGCTATGTTATTTTGCAGCATTGAAAGAAGGACCAGCAAGTGTTGTTGTTCCTATTGATAAATTAAGTATTGTTATTTCTATTGTTTTTGCAACTGTTGTTTTGCATGAAAAACAGTCATTGAAAACAGTGGTTGGATTAATATGTATTGTTGTTTCAACATTATTATTACTGATAAACTAAAGGAGGAAATAAGATGACAAAAGAAGAAGCTGTTTTAAAAGCACATCATATGTATGCTTATGAAACCAGTGAACAATCTGATCTAGAAAATCATGATTTTGATGCATTATGGCAAAGTATTTATGATGTTTGTCAATTGGCTACATATGGTATTTTAGATGATTTAAGTGAAGAAGAATTGAAAGAAGCTATGGATTGGTTGACACAGACACAATCTTTGACTGAAAATTATCAAAATACTCAAATTTATTTTTAAAAGGAGAAGCTTATGAAAGTGATAGATATGCATTGTGATACGATTTATGAAATTGATCGTTTACAAAGACTTGGAGAAGATGTTGGATTACGTGATAATCAACTGAATATCAGTTTAAAAAAGATGCAAAAAGGAGATTATTTATTACAGAATTTTGCGATGTTTACCCATCTTGGTAAGACACCTGATCCGATTGAACATGTCCAACATTTAATTGATACATTTTATTGTGAATTAGAGAAAAATAAGGATTTGATAAGAATGGTTTATTCATATGATGATATAGAAAAAAATCGTCAGGATCATCTCATGAGTGCGCTTTTAACATTAGAAGAAGGAGCCGTTGTCAATAATGATTTATCTTATTTAAGAAATTATTATCGCTTAGGGGTCCGTATGATTACGCTGAATTGGAATTTCCCTAATGGTATTGGATATCCTAATTTTGATATAGAAGGAGTTACACATGGATATCATGTATGTGATGAAGAACATGGCTTAACACCTTTTGGTATAAGTTATGTTCAAGAATGTGAAAGATTAGGTATTATCATTGATGTGTCACATTTATCAGATGCTGGATTCTATGATGTGCTTAAATATACGACTCAACCATTTGTCGCTTCTCACTCAAATGCTCGCCAAGTTTGTCATCATGCCCGTAATTTAACTGATCATATGATTCAATTGCTGGCACAACGTGGAGGGGTCATGGGAATTAATTTTGCAGCTGATTTTTTAGATGAAAATGAGACCGAGAATGCTTTATCAAAAATTGATTCAATGGTGAAACATATTTTGCATATTCGTGAAATTGGTGGAATTGACTGTATTGGATTGGGTAGTGATTTTGATGGTATTCCTCAAAATCTTGAACTAAAAGATGCCTCAGAAATGCCAAAACTTGTTATTGCATTGCAAAATGCAGGATTGAGTGAAGAGGATATTGAAAAGATTTTTTATAAAAATGTCTTAAGAGTTTATAAGCAAGTTCTTAAATAAATAGAGAAAAGGATTATCGACAAAAAAATGCCAATAATCCTTTTTGCGTATAAAGATGAAAAAATTGGAAAGCATATGTGTATAAACCAAGCAAGGAGCATACATAATGAAAAAATATGTTTTCTTATTATTAGGAGTTTGTTTATTATTAAAGCAAGTATCTCCTGTGTTAGCAAGTGAAACAACAACACTACAATTAGATTCTCATCAGCAGTTAACAACAACGATTGAATCAAATCAACAAGTTGTTAAAATTGTAAATCCCTTAGCCTATGATCTTCAAATTTGTGCTTTAACAATCAGTGAAGCAGATCAATTGATATTTACATTTGATGATCAACAAAATCTCACTTTTGAAGAATTAAAAGCAAAAATATTCACCCAAATCATATTATCAAATCAAAGTATAGAATTTTCATTTCAATTTAAAAATGATACTCATCAGCAAATAACAATCTTTTTAGAGTGGTTATCAATTATGGTGAGTGGTTATGTTTATATTGATAATCATGGACAGAGTGAACCGAAAAGCCAAGTTAAGATTGATTTATGGGAAGAGAATAATCTTATTGATACAACTTATACTGATGAAAAAGGATATTATCAATTCAAGCGATACAACACTCAGCAGTATTGGTTAAAAATACCTGATTTAGACCAATATACACTTCAACATACACCATCACAACAAAAATCAGCTTATGTTTTTACTTCTCAGGAATTTACTCAACATTATGATTTTCTGTTAACACCGCTCACTTATCACTTGTATTATGATACAAATGGTGGAGAAATCACTTCACCACTACCCCAAAAATCTTATTCATTTAATGATTCAATATCAGTTACATCTTTTCCGATATTAAAAAGAGATGGCTATTCTTTTAAAGAATGGAATGAAGCTAAGGATGGAAGTGGTATAAGTTATCAAAATAATGACATTTTGATAATGCCTGCTCATGATGTGACTTTATATGCAATTTGGGAAAAAACAGATCGTTCAAGTGCAAAAAGATCATCTCAGTCAACCAAGTCGTTGAATCCAAAAAAACAAAAGGAACATGTCAAGACTTCAGATGATACATCAATAACAATTATTGCTTTATTGTTTTTAGCAAGTTTATCTATTTTAATTGTTTTAAAAGTTTTAAAGAAAAAAGAAAACAAATAAGGTGGGAGTCCTCATTTGTTTTTTATTTGATATCAGTTTGGGAAAGGATATCATGAAGTAGTCATTATTTGAAGGGAAAACAAATATTTCTGACTACATGTATAGTATATAATGAATATATGGTCAAAATTCAAAAGAAATGTAAAAAAATATGTGATTTATTGTCGTATATGCGTTATAGTATTAATAGGGTGATAATATGAAGAAAATAATAATGGTCGTTATCTTTTGTTTAATGTGTGTAGGTTGTGGCAAAGAACCTATTTCCAAAGTGACTGAAGAACCTATAACAAATCAAGTTGTAAACTATTATAAGGGAGAAGTTATCTTGCGTCTGGTTTATACAGATGATTTTCCTGATGGATTTGAATTTCAGTTTGAATTAAATGGTTATGGTCTTGGTGAGTTTGCTCGTTTTGAAGATGATTCTCATAAAACGGCTATTGGACAAGAAAATGAAGATGGGCATTCATATTATTTCACAATCAAAGCAGATAAAGTTATCGTTGCAGAATCTGATGGTCAAAACAGTTTAGGAATTGATTTATCGGGAGAGTATATAAAGAAATAAAGGAGAACCATAGATGAAAAGTTTATTTTATCGATTAATTATATTTTTAGATACAGCTCAGGAAAATGATACAAACTATAACATTGCCTGGTTTATGGCCAATAATTTTTATCGAATAGCAGATATGCGTATTAGTGAGTTGGCAGCAGAATGTTTTGTTTCTCCAGCAACTATTTCACGTTTTTGTAGAGCACTGGGATATGAAAATTTTGCGCATTTGAAACAAGAATGTTATACATTTCATTCAAATGATAAGAAGTTTAATAATCTTATTAATATTCCATTAGAAACAATGAAAAATGATCCTTCACAGGCTACACAGGAATATGTTGAGCAGGTTATACACTATATTTCGGATTTACCACATATGCTTGATTGGAAGGAAATTGATGAAACACTACGATTAATTCATGATTGTGATTCGGTTGCTTTCTTTGGAACACAGTTTTCCCAAAGTGCTGCACTACATTTTCAAACTGATCTTTTAATGTTAGAAAAGTTTACAATGGCGTATATGGATTCGTCACGTCAATTGGATTGTGCAAAGGAACTGACAAAAGACAGTGTAGCAATTATCATGACTGTTAATGGTTTCTTTACAGGTAGCAGTTTTAAAATTTTACAATATATAAAAAAATCAGGTTGCAAGGTTGTTTTAATGACATGTAATCCTGAATTAGATATTAAGATTCCAGTAGATCATATGGTATTATTGGGAAATTCAAAAAATCGAAAAACGGGGAAACACAGTTTATTAACGGCAGTTGAATTGATGTCATTGCGTTATTATTGTTTGTATTATCCATCAATACAAGAATTAAAGGGGCATATCCTTTAATTCTTTTCTTGTTCTTGGATATAAAATTATATATAATAGACCTAACAAAGAAGGGGATAAAAATGAGAGAAATAAGTCGAGATAAAATCATTCAGGAAGTCAAAAGATTATGTATGGAGGCAAATTATTTTTTGCCATGTGATGTTACAGAGGCTTTAGAGAATGCTTATCAAACAGAAGATTCTGTATTATCACAACAAACACTTGAAATCCTCAATAAAAATGCTGCAATGGCAGCAAATTCAGCATCGCCAATTTGTCAAGATACAGGAATGGCTTGCGTGTTTGTAGAAATAGGGCAGGATGTACATGTAACAGGGTCATTGAGTGAAGCAATTCATGAAGGTGTTAGACAAGGTTATGAAGAGGGATATTTGCGTAAAAGTGTGGTTGATGATCCGATGTTTGATCGTATCAATACAAAAGATAATACACCTGCTATTATTAATTATGAAGTTGTCGAAGGAGATCACTTAAAGATAATTGTCGCACCAAAAGGTTTTGGTAGTGAAAATATGAGTCAGGTGAAGATGCTGAAACCAAGTGATGGGGTTAATGGCGTTAAGGACTTTGTCCTGAAAGTGGTTAATGATGCAGGTCCTAATGCCTGTCCACCAATGGTGATTGGTGTTGGAATTGGTGGGTCATTTGATCGTGTCACTCTTTTGGCTAAAAAAGCAATGTTACGAGAAATTGGAAGTCATCATCAAGATCCACGATATCACGCATTAGAAGATGAACTATTAGAAAAGATTAATCAAACAGGTATTGGACCAGCTGGATATGGTGGCAAGACAACTGCTTTATCTTTGAATATCGAGACATATCCAACACATATTGCTGGAATGCCTGTGGCAGTTAGCATCTGCTGCCATGTTGCAAGACATAAGGAGGTTATACTATGATTTATCATTTGGTTACACCTTTAAAAGAGGCAGATGTTTTAAAGTTAAGAGCAGGCGATCAGGTATTTTTGTCAGGGGTTGTGTATACTGGAAGAGATGCTGCGCATAAGCGTATGGTAGAATTGGTTGAGCAAGGAAAACCTTTACCTTTTGATGTTATGGATCAAGTTATTTATTATGTAGGACCAACTCCATCTAAACCAGGCGCGGTTTTTGGAAGCGGTGGACCAACCACGGCTGGAAGAATGGATGCTTATGCACCATTATTACTTTCATTAGGGTTGCGTGGTATGATTGGTAAAGGATATCGTCAACAAAGTGTGAAAGATGCAATTGTAGAAAATAAAGGTGTTTATTTTGGTGCGATTGGTGGGGCTGGAGCATATATTAGTCAATGTGTTGAGTCATGCGAAATTATTGCTTTTGATGATTTGGGGCCTGAAGCTATTCGTAAATTAGTTGTTAAAGATTTTCCATTGACAGTCATTATTGATAGTGAAGGTCATGATTTATATGAAATAGGAAGAGAAAATTACTTAAAGGAGCATAACAATGGCGATTCATAATTATAACGAAGTCGATATTTTATATACATTGATGTCATATGTGAATGTTTCTTCTTCACAGGATATGTATTATACTATTGCTCATACAATATTGACTTATTTAGAAAAAATACCAGATATTAGCATCAATGACTTAGCTGATTTATGTTATACATCACCAGCTACGATATCACGTTTTTGTAAAGATTTAAATTGTAAGAGTTTTGCTAATTTTAAACATGAAATTGCTATTGCTTTAGAGATTTCTAAAGATGAAATTCATTTAGAGTCACATGATGAAAGTGAAGCTAAAAGAAATCCACAATTTATTGTAGATAAAATATATAATGAAACAATTGATTCATTACAGAAAGTTCATCAAAGTATCAATATTCATGAAATTGATAAAATCTGTCATATGATTCATCAGGCAAAAAAAGTTCATATGATTGGATACCAATTTAATAAAATTATTTCCAATGATTTTCAGATGAAAATGCTTAAACTTAGAAAGTTTATTTATGCTTTTGTAGAACGTGGTGATGAAATTCAGCGTTTAGATATGATTGATGAAGATAGTCTTGTGATTATCATTACAGTTCGTGCAAGACAGCAATTGATTGATTCTTTAATTGAAAAGACTTGTGAACACCATCCACAGATTTTATTAATCACAATGAACAAAGAATATCAAAATGATAAAATTGATTATATTTTCACGATTGATGGAACAGAAAGTCGTTATAGTGAATCATCAATGCAGGGAACCATTAATTTTTTAAGTTTATTAGATTTAATTTATGTAAGATATGGATTGTTATATAGAAAGTAGGGAGTAGAAATGTATAGTTTTTTAAATGATTATAGTGAAGGTGCTCATCCATTGGTCTTGGATGCTCTCATTCATACAAATAGTGAACAAACAGTTGGTTATGGTCTTGATCCATATTGTCAAAAGGCTAAAGATGTGATTATGAATAGAATTCATAATCATGATGTTGATATTCATTTTCTTGTAGGTGGTACTCAGACAAATCTGACATTCATATCATTTGCATTAAGAGATTATCAGGCTGTGATTGCCTGTGATGAAGGACATATTAATATTCATGAAACAGGTGCTGTAGAAGCAACTGGTCATAAAGTTCTCACAAAACCACATGTGTCTGGCAAGGTCACTGTTGATATGATTCGTGAAATTTTGCAGGAACATCCAGATGAACATATGGTACAGCCAGCAATGGTTTACATTTCACAGTCAACGGAATTAGGAACATATTATACAAAAGATGAGTTGCAGGCATTATTTACATTTACAAGAGAAAATAACTTATATCTTTTCTTAGATGGAGCCCGTTTAGGAAGTGCATTGGTTTTAGATGATGCTCCTGATATGGCAGATATTGCAAAATATACAGATGCTTTTTATATTGGTGGAACGAAAATGGGAGCAATGTTTGGTGAAGCATTGGTGATTGTTAATGATCATTTGAAAAAAGATTTTCGTTATCATTTAAAAAACAAAGGTGCTATGCTTGCTAAAGGAAGATTATTAGGAGTACAATTTTATACTTTATTAAAAGATTCTCTTTATGAAGATATTGGGCGTCATGAAAATGAAATGGCAATGATTATAAGAGAAGCACTAGAAGAAAAAGGCTATCCACTATATATGCCTTCTACGACAAATCAAATTTTTGTCGATTTGCCAAATACAGACATTACCAAAATTGAAGAACAATATATGATTACACATATCAAAAAATTAGATCAGGATCATTCACGAATTCGTATAGTGACTTCATGGGCAACAGCTGAAGAAGAAGCACTTAGATTTGCTGATTTTATCAAACAATTATAAAATTGACTTTTCTATTGAATTCGTTGTTTTAACTGTACAATAGGGATGTTTTGTATTATAATACTCAATAGGGCAAGCCCCTAAATTTACATAGAAACGGAGATTATAATATGAACAAAACTGAATTAGTAGAAAAAGTTGCAGCAAGTGCTGGATTAACAAAAACTCAAGCTGAAGCTGCAGTGAATGCTTTTGTTGAAACTGTTACTGATGTATTAAAAGAAGGAGACAAAATTACTTTAAAAGGTTTTGGTACTTTTGAAGTTCGTTCAAGAGAAGCAAGAACAGGTCGTAATCCAAGAACTGGTGAAACAATGACTATTGCTGCTAGTAAAGTTCCAGCATTTAAAGCAAGCTCTGCTTTAAAGAATGTAGTTAACGGTAAATAATGAATTGAGTGCCATTTGGCACTTTTTTTCTTTCTAAAGATGAAATTACGTGATTAATGATGGGAATTCATGTAAACTATAGATAAGGAGATGATTATGATGAGAGTCATTATTTATAAGACAAAACATGGAGCAACGAGAAAAGTTGGTAAAATTCTGAGTCATTATTTGGGTGATTGTTTATTGATGAATATTGATGATATTGATTATCCAACTTTACAAAAGGCTGAAACAATTATTGTTGGCACTCCTGTTTATTATGGAAAATTAGACTCAGATATTGTCTCTTTTATAAAAAATAATCAGGACTTACTGATTGCTAGAGATTATTGTTTATATGTTATTGGTATTCTACAAAGTGAGTTCATGACATATGTGACGAATGCATTTTCGTTTGAAATACTTAAGCATATGAGAGTTATTGCGGGATTAGGAGGAGCATTGTATTATCCTGATTTGGCGATTAGTGAAAAAATGGTTTTACAAGTCATGAATAAGCGTTCACCAGTTATTAAAAAACAAAAAAATAAGGATTTATTTGAAAATTTTAATGATGAAGAAATTAAAATATTTGCTGATAAGATTAAATATTTTCATAAAATAAAAAAGCATAATAAGTCTTAATTTATAAAATAAAGAAGGATGAAAATCATTGTTTATCAATGATTTTTACCCTTCTTTTTAAATATCAATTATGAATGCTTATGATTTTGATGATGATTGTCTTGGTTATGGTTAGGCTGACAACGATCTGGCACGAGTTCCTGATTGAAATTATATAAGATCGT
Source organism: Candidatus Stoquefichus sp. SB1 (assembly GCF_001244545.1). Taxonomy (NCBI): domain Bacteria; kingdom Bacillati; phylum Bacillota; class Erysipelotrichia; order Erysipelotrichales; family Erysipelotrichaceae; genus Candidatus Stoquefichus; species Candidatus Stoquefichus sp. SB1. Next base: position 966,573 of record NZ_LN852696.1, read on the forward strand.
ATATAATTCTTGAATAGATAACTGATTTAATTCTTCTAATGAATATTGAGAAGTATAAGATATAATTGCTTCTATAATTTGATATTTACCAGCTGATATATGATGTGTTGCAGCATTGTGATGTGTTTCTTGAGTGATTTGTGAACAATGATATTGATTTGTATCTAGATGTTTTTCAAATAAAAGATTAAGAGTTGATTCTATTTTTTGAGATAATTTTTGATTATCTGAAAAAACAGTTACTTCTAATATACCATCACTAAGATAATTTTCATATTGTGTATCATTCAACAACTGTTGTATTGCTGATTGGAGTTTTTTTCCCTGGATAGACACTTGGTCTAAGATTTTTTGAGCTTCCTGATTGTAAGCAATCGTTTCTACAACAATGTTTTCTTGATTTAAGTGTAACTCCATACTAGGATTAATATCTAAAGATACATAAGCTACAGGTGTTGTAGATGGCTCAACTGAAAATATGAAAAAAAGCAGTAGACAGGCAATCAGTGGAAGGCATAAAAGTGCTTTTGGATATCTTTTTTTATGGAAAATGGAATCAAGAGTTTTCTCTTTCGTCACTTGACTTGCGTGAATTGAATCGAGTTCTTGCAATGGGTTATTCAAGATAATCACCTCCTAAGATATCTTTTAACTGAACTTTGGCACGTTTTAACCAAGTATGAATCGTATTTTCTTTTTTATGTAAAATTGCTGCAATATCACTTACTTTATAACCTTCATAATAAAAAAGATAAATGACATTTCGATAATGTTCTGGTAAAGATAATACAGCTTGCATTAAATCAGATGTTTGATGATAAGTGAGATAGGAATTGTCCTGTGATAATTCTTCCATATTAATTTTTGAATCAGTATATTTATAAAACCAGCTTTTAAAAATATCTTTACAGGCATTCATTGTGACTCGAATAAGCCATGCTTTTTCATGTTCTTCATTTTCAAAAAGAGGAGCCTTTGCATACTTTAAAAAGACAGTCTGAAAAACATCATCCACATCACATTGTTGTTTCATGTGAATAAAGCAAATTTTTTGTATCATATCTGCATATTGATCGATTGCTTTTCTCATTTCTTCTTCTGTACGCATAAGCCCCTCATATGATTCTGTTTTGTATTAGTGATGTTGAGTATGAGAATGATGATTCTCATGATGTGTTGATTGACCATGGTGTTCATCTTTCTTATTCTCATTGAAATGCTGTTCATGACAGTTTGTATGTCCTAAAATACATTGTGTTTGAGATGCCTCATTGTTGGCATAGCCTTGCTGGCCAATGCAATTAGATTGAACTGTGCTCATAGATATTGCATTAGTTGTAGGTTCCTGATTAGCTGGATAGGCAGCAACATTTTGCAGCTGCATAATAGCTAGTAGCCCCATTATAACAAAACTACATATAAAAAGATATTTTATTTTTCTCATATGAAATCCTCCTTATCACTAATAATACGATTACCTAACAGAAAAACTTTCAAAAAAAATAAAAAACTTATAAGTTTTCGCTTATAAGTTTTGTACATTATTTAATGATTGTACCTTCACATGGAGCACCAGCAGCATTTGATTCATCTGTATCAATATGCATTGCTAAAGCATAACTATCACTGACACGGCAAACAACATCACCAAATGTTAATGATCTACCATCAGTTTTTACTTCAACACTGACAACATCTTTATCCGCTACACCAAATTCAGCAGCATCTGCAGGTGTCATATGAATATGACGTTTTGCAGCAATGACACCACAAGGAATTTCAACCTTACCAGCAGGTCCTATTAATTGGCATCCTTCAGTTCCTTCAATGTCACCAGATTCTCTAACTAATGCTTTAATTCCTAATGATCTTGCATCTGTTAAAGACACTTCAACTTGAGTAGCATTACGTGTAGGTCCTAAGATAGACATTTTTGTTTCACCTTTTGGTCCGACAACTGTAACTTTTTCTGCACAGGCAAATTGCCCTGGTTGAGAAAGGTCTTTCTTGTTTGTTAATGTATAACCTTCACCAAATAATGTTTCTAAATCTGCTTGAGACAAATGAACATGTCTTGCAGAAGTTTCGACTAAAATTGTTTTTCCCATATATATCCTCCTATTAACATACATATCTTACAACTTTTTTATGTTTTTGCAAAGGTATTTACATTATTTTTCCTATTTAATTCATTATATTTAATAAAATTTATTAAAATAATAAAAAAATATCTCTTTGAAATAAAATGTTTTTGTTGATAAAAAATGCAAAACCTATACGTATCAACGGTTTTAAAGAATATTGCTGGAAAATAATGAAAAAAAATTTATTATAAATTTAGGAAATGTATAAATATAAACTAAATACTTTACAATATAAACAAAATATAGTATGATAGGAACCATTAAAAGGGGGATAAATGCATGAAACAAGAAGAAAATAATCAAAAAAGCCTATATAATCCTGCATTTGAACATGATAATTGTGGAATTGGTGCCGTTGTTAATATTGATGGAGAAAGAACACATCTTACAGTTTCCAATGCACTTAAAATCGTTGAACAGCTTGAACATCGTGCTGGTAAGGATGCAAAAGGTGAAACTGGGGATGGCGTTGGTATTTTAACACAAATTCCACATGCTTTTTTTAAAAAAAATATCCATGATTTTTCTTTGCCTAAAGCAGGATGTTATGGTGTGGGAATGTTCTTTTTTCCACAGAATCAATTTGAATGTAATCAAGCAAAAAGAATGTTTGAATCAATTGTCAAAAAAGAAGGAATGGATTTTTTAGGGTGGCGTGAAGTTCCTATTATGGCAGATGTATTAGGAAGTCAGGCACTTGTTGCGATGCCCTATATTATGCAAGGCTTTATCGCAAAACCAGCACATATAGAAAGTGGTTTGGCATTTGATCGACAATTGTATATTGTGCGAAGAATCTTTGAACAAAGTTATGAAGATACATATATATGTTCTTTATCTTCTCGAACAATTGTTTATAAGGGGATGTTTTTGGTTGGCCAATTGCGTCAGTTCTTTTGTGATTTACAAGATCATGATTATAAAAGTGCAATTGCATTGGTCCATTCACGTTTTTCAACAAATACAATGCCTTCATGGCAACGTGCTCATCCAAATCGTATGATTGTGCATAATGGAGAAATCAACACCATTCGAGGGAATGCAAATAATATGCTTTGTCGTGAAGAAATTATGCAAACGGATGTTTTAGATACAAGTAAAGTTTATCCTGTCGTTAATGTCAATGGCTCTGATTCTGCCATGTTAGATAATACACTTGAATTTTTGGTGATGGCAGGGGTGGATTTGCCTCGTGCAGTCATGATGTGTATACCAGAACCGTGGGAAAAAGATGCAAGTATGTCTAAACTTAAAAAAGATTTTTATGCATATAATGCGACAATGATGGAGCCATGGGATGGTCCGGCGTCAATCCTTTTTAGCGATGGAGAATTAATGGGAGCAGTTTTAGATCGTAATGGATTGCGACCATCACGTTATTATATAACAAAAGACAATTATCTGATTTTATCTTCAGAAGTTGGTGTATTAGATATTCCTGAGGAGGATATTGTTGTTAAGGAGCGTTTAAAGCCAGGAAAGATGTTATTGGTGGATACAAATAAGGGTCAACTCATCAAAGATGAAGATTTAAAAGAAGCTTATGCTTCAAGTCAACCCTATGGAGAATGGCTGGATAGTCATCTCATGCATTTAAAAGATATAAAAATTCCTAATCAAAAAGTGCCTCAGTCCCAAGGGAAAGAATTGATAAGATTACAAAAAGCCTATGGTTATGGGTATGAAGACATTAAGGATTATATTATTCCAACTGCAATTCATGGGATAGAACCTGTTATAGCAATGGGCGATGATTCGCCTTTGGCGGTTTTATCAAAACACCATCAGCCATTATTTCATTATTTTAAACAATTATTTGCACAAGTAACCAATCCACCAATTGATGCCATTAGAGAAGATATTGTCACATCAACATCATTATATATTGGTACAGATGGAAATATTTTAAAAGATGTTCCTGAAAACTGTCATCTTTTACAGATTCAAAATCCAATTTTATCAAATACAGATATTTTAAAATTAAAATCACTTCATCATAATGGCTTTCATTCAGCGACACTTTCTATGCTTTACTATAAAAATACATCATTAGAACAGGCTATTGAACGTTTATTTATTGAAGCAGATAAAGCTTATTATCAGGGAGCTAATATTTTTATTTTAAGTGATCGAGGCGTTGATGACAATCATGTTGCAATTCCATCATTACTAGCAACCGGCGCACTTAACCATTATTTGGTCAAGACCAAGAAACGCATGAAAGTTGCATTGATCGTGGAAAGTGGTGAACCTCGTGAAGTACATCATTTTGCTACTTTACTTGGTTATGGAGCAAGTGCTATTAATGGCTATCTGGTTCAGGATATTCTTTATGATGCGATTCAAAGAGGATTATTAGAAAAAGATTATTATGCTGCTGTTCAAGATTATAATGATGCAATTCTACATGGGATTGTGAAAATTGCTTCAAAAATGGGGATTTCAACAATTCATTCTTACCGTGGTTCACAAAATTTTGAAGCCATTGGTATTCATCAGGATGTTATTAATAAGTATTTTCCACATACAGTCAGTCGAATTGGTGGGATTTCATTAAAAGATATTCAAGATGATGTTGATGAACGTCATCGTCAGGCATTTGATCCATTGGGATTAAATACTGATATGATTTTGGATAGTCAGGGACGTCATAAAGAAAGAAGTGGCAAGGAAGATCATCTTTATAATCCGCAAACAATTCATTTACTGCAACAAGCAACGCGCATTGGGGATTATCAGTTGTTTAAGGAGTATAGTCGATGTATTGATGAAGAATCAAAACATATTCATTTAAGAGGAATGTTGGATTTTGTTCCTCAAGAAAAGAAAGTTCCACTTGAAGAAGTAGAAAGTGTTGATAAAATTGTTCAACGCTTTAAAACAGGAGCAATGTCATATGGTTCTATTTCTCAAGAAGCTCATGAAACAATGGCTATTGCTATGAATATGCTCAAAGGGAAAAGCAACAGTGGTGAAGGTGGTGAAGATCCTGCGAGATTTACACCTGATTCATCAGGTGCTAATAGATGTTCGGCTATTAAACAGGTTGCTTCAGGACGTTTTGGTGTGACGAATGAATATTTATGTTCAGCAAAAGAAATTCAAATCAAAATGGCGCAAGGAGCGAAACCTGGGGAAGGAGGACAGTTACCAGCTGGTAAAGTCTATCCTTGGATTGCTAAAACAAGACATTCTACACCGGGTGTAGGTTTAATTTCACCACCACCTCATCATGATATTTATTCCATTGAAGATTTGGCACAATTGATTTATGATTTAAAAAATGTCAATCAACAAGCACGTATTTCTGTAAAATTAGTATCCGAAGCTGGCGTTGGAACAATTGCTGCTGGTGTTGCTAAAGCAGGGGCAGAAGTCATTTTGATATCTGGATATGATGGTGGAACTGGTGCAGCGCCTAAAAATTCGGTTTATAATGCCGGATTACCATGGGAACTTGGATTGGCTGAGGCTCATCAAACTCTTTTAAAAAATGGCTTAAGACATCAAGTTGTTTTGGAAACAGATGGAAAGTTAATGAGTGGTAGAGATTTGGCTATTGCAACTTTGCTTGGGGCTGAGGAATATGGCTTTGCGACAGCTCCATTAGTGACGATGGGATGTGTTATGATGCGCGTATGTCATTTAGATACATGTCCCGTTGGCATTGCAACGCAAAATCCAGTTTTAAGAAAAAGATTTTCTGGTAAGCCAGAGTATATTGTTCATTTTATGAGATTTATTGCCCAAGAACTAAGAGAATATATGGCTGAATTAGGATTCAGAACAATTGATGAAATGGTTGGACGTAGTGATTTATTAACGTTTAACAATCAAAATATGAAAAACATTGATTTATCAGCATTGTGTTATTATCCATATCAAGAATCTAAACAGACATCATCTTCTACTCATAGAACTTATACATTTGGATTAGAGAAAGTCAAAGATACAACACATTTATTAAAACATTTTCAAGTACCAATTGAACAAGGTATTCCTGCTTCAATGAAAATTCATATTAATAATTTAGATCGATCATTTGGAACAATCTTAGGATCATATATAACTCAAAAATTAGGTCATCATGTTCAAGCAGATACTTATACTGTTGATTGTTTTGGATCAGGAGGTCAAAGCTTTGGTGCCTTTATTCCTTCAGGATTGACACTTCATTTAACGGGTGATTCTAATGATTATTTTGGGAAAGGCTTATCAGGTGGAAAACTAATTGTTAAAACCCCATCGGATTCATCTTTTGACGCATCTGAAAATATTATTATCGGAAATGTTGCATTATATGGAGCAACTTCAGGTGAGGCTTATATTAATGGTGTGGCAGGTGAGAGATTTGCTGTTCGTAATTCAGGTGCAACAGCAGTTGTAGAGGGTGTTGGGGATCATGGATTGGAATATATGACAGGTGGTATTGTGGTGATTATTGGTGAAACAGGACGTAATCTAGCCGCAGGAATGAGCGGTGGAATTGCTTATGTATATGATCCACAAAATAGTTTATATCAAAGATTGAATACAGATTTAGTTAAGTATACTCAAGTGCATTCATCTCATGATCAACAAGAATTAAAAACTTTACTTGAAAATCATTATGCTTATACAGCTTCTCAAAAAGCTAAAGATATTCTTGAGCATTTTGAAATCACAATACAACAGTTTAAAAAGATTATTCCATCTGATTATGAAAAAATGATTCAGTTAATGACAACTTATGAAAAACAAGGATTAACTCAAGAAGAAGCACAAATCAAAGCATTTTATGCAAAGAAGGAAGGATAAAAGATTATGGGGAAAAGAAATGGATTTTTAGAATTAACAAGACAAAGTGCTCAAACAATTGACCCGCTTGAAAGAATTATGAACTTTCAGGAATTTCATATACCTTTATCCAAAAAAGAACAAGTTAAACAAGCAGCAAGATGTATGGATTGTGGTATTCCATTTTGCCAATATGGACAAGAAATAAAAGGGATGGTTTCTGGTTGTCCACTCAATAACTTAATCCCTGAATGGAATGATTGCATCTATCAGGGGCATTATGATGAAGCATTAAAAAGATTATTAAAAACAAATAATTTTCCTGAATTCACATCAAGAGTTTGTCCAGCCCCTTGTGAGAAAGCATGTACATGTTCATTACATGGTGAAGCTGTTACTATTAAAGATAATGAATTTGCGATTATTGAAGATGCTTTTGAACATGGTTTAATGGAAAGTTGTATACCTGAAGTTCGAATTGATAAAAAAATAGCAATTGTTGGAAGTGGACCAGCAGGATTGGCAGCTGCGGATCAATTGAATCAGCGTGGTTATGATGTTGATGTATATGAACGTGATGATCGTATTGGAGGACTTTTAATGTATGGTATTCCACAGATGAAGATTGCTAAAGATATTGTGGAAAGAAGAGTCAAGAAAATGGAGTTAGAAGGTGTGACTTTTTATCCCAACCATGGAATTGAAAACAAACAACAGGCACAAACACTTATTGAAACATATGATGCAGTCATTTTGGCTTGTGGAGCACGTTCACCACGTGATATAGAAGTGCCTGGAAGAATGGCATCAAATGTTATATTTGCAGTTGATTATTTAACGCAAGTTACAAAATCACTACTCAATAGTGATTTTAAAGATGGTTTATGTGTGAATGCTAAGGGAAAAAATGTTCTTGTGATTGGTGGTGGAGATACTGGTAATGATTGTGTTGGAACAGCTATTCGTCAAGGATGCCATCAAGTTATCCAATTAGAAATGATGAAAGAGCCACCATTACAAAGAGGAGATAATAATCCATGGCCAGAGTGGCCACGAGTTAAGAAAACGGATTATGGTCAAGAAGAAAGTCTTGCTGTGTTTAAGAAAGATCCTCGTCTTTATCAAACAACAGTCAAAGAATTTATTCAAGATGATCAGGGTCAAGTAATAAAGGCAGTCTTAATTTCACTTAAAGAAACAGTAAAACAGGGACATCTTGTTATGGAACCCATTGCTGGAAGTGAAGAAATCATAGACGTTGATTTGGTTTTTATTGCAGCTGGATTTATAGGCTGTGAATCATCTGTTGCTGAGGCATTTGATGTTTCTTTAACCAAACGCCAAAATGTTGCTACAGTTGATAACACATACCAAACGAATCAAAAGAAAGTCTATGTGGCTGGTGATATGCGAAGAGGACAATCGCTTGTTGTATGGGCTATTCGTGAAGGACGTGAAGTGGCCAAACAAATTGATCTGGCTTTGATGGGATTTACAAATTTATAGTCAAAAGGATGTCAACAGAAAAACTGTTGGCATTTTTTGTTGTTAAAAAGGACAGAATTGACTTTTTCAGGAAATGAAAAGACTAACGTTTTATTTTTATTGTAAAACTGTTATAATATAAAAGAAATGTGGGTGATAAAGCGTGAGTTTAAGTTGGAGTGTTGTGATTAATTTTCTAAGATCTTCAATTGATTTGATTATTGTATGGTTTATTTTATATTATGTTATTTCAATGTTTAAGACGAATATGAAAACAATGCAGCTTTTTAAAGGTGTTTTGTTTATTTTAATTGTAAAGTTAGTAACAACAGCATTAGGGTTAACAACATTACAATATCTTGTTGATAGTATCATTAATTGGGGTGTTTTAGCTATGATTATTATTTTTCAGCCAGAGATTAGAACACTATTAGAAAAAATGGGTCAAACCAAAATGACAATGAAAAAGGAAATCAGTAATGATGAAAAAGAACGTCTGATGGATGAACTGGTTAATGCAATTACAACCTTATCAAAAGAACAGACAGGAGCCTTAATTACATTTGAAAGAACACAGTCATTAATGGATTATATTAATACTGGAACAAAAATTGATGCTGATATTAAAAGTGAATTGTTTTTAACAATTTTTTGGGAAGGAACACCTTTACATGATGGAGCAACAATTATTCAAGGTGATCGTGTAGCATGTGCGGCAGCCTTTTATCCGCCTACAAATAAAGAATTAAGTCCAAAATATGGTGCACGTCATCGTGCAGCAATTGGGATTAGTGAAATAACTGATTCATTGACAGTTGTTGTAAGTGAAGAGACAGGAACTATCTCTTTTGCTATGAATGGTGAATTAAAGAAAGTACCAACAAAAGAGTTAAGAGCTTCACTCGTTAATGAATTAAGCTGGTTTAAATCTAGTGATGAAGGAGGTCAAATCCATGAGTCCTAGACATCAAAAAGACAAAAAAGATATCCATGATTCAACAACAGAATTCTTTTTAAAAGTTGTTCAAAAAGAAAAAGAGAAAACAACTAAAGAAACTGTTACAAAGGATAATTTAACAAGTACAAAAACAAAAACAATTGATACTGTTGGACGCTTCTATAATTATATTAATAAGACATTGGATCGTATTTTATCAAGTAAGGCTAGCATTATGGTTCTTTCTTTTATGATAGCAGGAATTCTTTTTTATAGTATTTCTGGTAAAGATATTATTACGAGTCCAACTTCTGGATCAAAACTAGAAAATGTTCCTGTCAATATTGAAGGGTTAGATGATTCTTTAGAAGTAAGTGGTGTGCCAGATAAAGTCAATATTGGCTTGATTGGACCTTCTTTGGATATTTATAAAACGAATTTTATAAAAGATTATGAAGTTTATTTGGATTTAAAAGATTTGACAGCAGGTGAATATACTTTGAACTTGAAGTCACGTAATTTTCCAGATACATTGGATGTTATGCTGGTACCTGGATCTGTTAAAGTCAAATTATTACCAAAGGTCAGTCAGGAATTTGATTTAGGTTATCGTTTTATCAATGAAGATCAACTTGATAATGAATATTCTGTCAGTGTTGAACAAATTGATTTACAAAGTGTGACTTTACGTGCAAGTGAGGAAACTTTATCACGTGTTGAAAAAGTCGTAGCTTGTATTGATGTTGCAGATAAAACTGAAGCTTTTGAGCAAAATGCAGATATTAAAGCATATGATAGTAATGATAAAGAATTGAACATTGAAATATCAGCAAAGAAAGTTCATGTTCAGTGTAATGTTTCATCGTATAGTAAAGTTGTTCCTGTCAAGGCACAATTTGTTGGAGATTTGCCAACTGGATATCAGATTGCTAATTATTCACTTTCACAAAGTGAAGTGACTATATATGGTGTTGAAGAAAAAATTAAGGATATTTCAGTAGTGAGTGTTAATGTTGATGTTAGTGATTTGAAAACCACATCAACAATCAATGCTTCTTTAAAAAGAGAAAATGGAATTAATAAATTTTCAACCAAAGATATTGATGTCACTGTTGAAGTTGATAAAGTGATTACGAAGAAGTTTGAAAAAATACCGATTAAGGTTTTAAACAATGAAAAGAATTACCGTGTGTCATTCGCTGGTGAAGGTGGTTATGCAACTGTTTCAGTAACAGGAACAGAAGCAAAAATAGCAACTTTGACAGCTGACAATATACAAGCAACAATTGATGTTGATACTTTGAAGGTGGGAACTAGAAAAGTAGATGTGAAAGTTGCTGTCGATGATGAGAAATTAAAGATTGAGTTATTATCATCATCAAGAGTTACAATAAATATTGAAAGGAATTAGAAAAATGGGTAAATATTTTGGAACAGATGGTTTTAGAGGAGAAGCGAATGTTGATTTGACTGTTGAACATGCTTTTGAAGTGGGGAGATATTTAGGATGGTATTATTCTCGTCATCATAAAGCTAGAATAGTAATTGGAAAGGATACAAGAAGAAGTTCATACATGTTTGAATATGCACTTGTGGCTGGATTAACAGCAAGTGGTGCAGATGTTTATTTATTGCATGTCACAACAACACCTTCAGTTTCTTATGTTGTTAGAAGTGAAGAATTTGATTGTGGGATTATGATTTCAGCTTCACATAATCCTTATTATGATAATGGGATTAAGATTATCAATGGAAAAGGACATAAATTAGAAGCAACAGTTGAAAATTTAATTGAACAATATATTGATGGTTTAACTGATGCTATTCCTTATGCGACTAAGGATAATATCGGAAGAACTATTGATTATTCAATGGGTAGAAATCGATATATTGGTTATTTAATGAGTATTCCAACACGTGCTTTTAAAGATTTAAAAGTTGGTTTGGATTGTGCAAATGGTTCATCAAGTGCTATTGCCAAGAGTGTTTTTGATGCTTTAGGGGCTCAAACATATGTAATTAATAATCAGCCTGATGGAACAAATATTAATACCAATTGTGGTTCAACACATATTGAAGTTTTACAAAAATATGTTGTTGATAATGGTTTAGATGTTGGATTTGCCTATGATGGTGATGCTGATAGATGTATTGCTGTAGATGAATTTGGACGTGTTGTTAATGGTGATTTAATTCTTTATGTTTGTGGTTTAGAAATGAAACAAAAAGGTGAACTTGTCAATGATACAATTGTGACAACAATTATGAGTAACTTTGGTTTATATAAGTCACTTGATAAAGTTGGAATTAAATATGAAAAAACAGCTGTTGGAGATAAATATGTTTATGAGAACATGGTTCAAAATGGTCATTGTATTGGTGGAGAACAATCAGGACATATTATCTTTTCTAAACATGCAACAACAGGTGATGGTATTTTAACTTCATTAAAAGTAATGGAAACAATGGTTGAAAATAAAAGAACATTGGCTCAATTAACAGAAGCTGTTGAAATTTATCCACAATTATTAATTAATGTGCGTGTGACTGATAAAAAGCAAGCTCAAGAAGATCCTGATGTTCAAAAAGCAGTTAAGGAAGTAGAAGAATTATTAGGTGACGAAGGTAGAATTTTGGTTCGTGAAAGTGGAACAGAACCAGTTGTCAGAGTGATGGTAGAAGCACAAAGTGATGAAATTTGTCATGAATATGTTTTAAAGGTTGTGAATGTTATTAAAGAAAAAGGTTATGCAGTAGAAAAATAATGTAATTTCACATATTATCACAAATTATTGCCATATTATATGGCAATCTTTTGTATATAGTGAATGAGAGGTGATAAAAGTGAAGTATCGTATTAATATTATTGATGATGAAAAAAATTTAAATGATTTAGTGAGGACTTATTTAGAAAAAGAAGGATATATTGTTTATTCTTTTTATACTTATGAAGAGGCTTTATTGCATAAAGATGATGATGTCCATTTATGGATTGTTGATATTATGTTGGATAAAAATAGTGGTTTTGATTTATTGAATGAGATTAAGACATGTAAACCAGAAATGCCCATTGTCTTTATGAGTGCAAGAGACCAAGAATTTGATCGCATTATTGGGTTAGAAAAAGGTAGTGATGAGTACATTACAAAACCATTTAATATAAAAGAAGTCATTTTAAGAATTCATAATGTTTTAAAACGTGTATATAAAGATGATCCGGCTTTAATTAATATTGATGGATATGCTATTGATGAAGAGAAACGTAAAGTATTGTTAGATCATGAAGAGATTGAATTAACAACAAAGGAATATGAATTGTTATTATATTTTATTAAAAATAAAGGGATTGCTATTTCTCGTGAACAGGTTTTATCAAAGGTTTGGGATGAGAATTATTTTGGTAGTGATCGGGTTGTTGATGATACTTTAAGACGTTTAAGAAAGAAAATGCCAGACTTGAATATTAAGACAATTTATGGGTTTGGTTATCGTTTAGATTAAAATGAAGAATAAATTATCACGTTTCTATTTTTTGAAAAAATTATCACTTGTTCAGCAGTTAATTGTTGTTTTAAGTTTTGTTGGATTATTATTAGTAGCAGTGATGATGCCTTTGGTTGATTATAATTTAAGTTCAATTATTGATCAGCAGATGTATGAGACATTAAGTATGTCACAATATGCTTATTTTGATGGCTATATGCCAAATAGTGGACAAGATAAACCAACTTTTCATATTGTTTATGATAGTAGTTCTAATGCTTTTATTACAACCAATATTAAGCCGAAACAAGCGGTTTATGAATTATATAATGATTTATTTAAGGACGATTTAGAAAAAGTTAAGAATACATCAATACATAAGATTAAAAATAAAGGTCTTTATATGAATGAGACATACTATTATATGATTACAAGTTATGCAGATAATTCTTCTTATTATTTAATATCAATTGTAAATAGTGATTATTCAACAGATTTAATTACTTCATTAAGAAATCAAATTATCTATATTCAATATGGATTCTTTATAATATTCGCTTTTGTGATGATTATGTGGGTTTTAACTTTAATTAATCCTTTAAAGAAAATAAAAAATTATATTGATGATATTAAAAATAGAAAAAAGAGTGAGTTAATGATTGATCGTGCTGATGAAATAGGAATCGTTTCTAAAGCTTTGGTTGAAATGAAAGAAGATTTAGAGCAACAAGAAAGCATTAAAGAAGAAATGATTCATAATATCTCACATGATCTAAAAACACCGATTGCTTTAATACAGACATATGGTCAAAGCGTGAAAGATGATATTTATCCTTATGGTGATAAAAATAGTTCGATGGATGTTATTTTAGAAAATGCTGATCGATTAGAACATAAAGTTAAATCTTTCTTATATTTAAATCGTTTAGATTATTTACAGGGTGAAAATATTGAGTTAACAACTTTTAATATGAAACAGCTGATAGAAAAAATTGTTAGTCAAATGGATGCTTTAAAACCAGAAATTTCACTTTCTTCGCAATTAGAAGATGTTTGTTTTGTTGGTGATGAAGAGCATTGGCGTGTTGCTATTGAAAATATTATTGAAAATGCAACCAGATATGCAAAGTCACAGATTAAAATTGTACTGAAAGATAAATATTTAGAAATATATAATGATGGTGATAAACTTGATGAAGAGACTTTACCTTTCTTATTTGATCCTTATGTCAAAGGTGTCAAAGGTCAATTTGGTTTGGGATTATCTATTGTCAGTAAGATAGCAACGATGTTTGGATATCAGATTGATGCTGTCAATCAGGAAACTGGAGTCAGTTTTATATTTAAAAAAGAAACAACGTCATAAGGCGTTGTTTCTTTATGCATAATTTTTAAGTTTATTTATGACAGCAAATGTAACAAAAATGTTTAAAATAAATTCTGATGATATAAAGATAGAAATCAGTGCACCTTCAGGACCTAATATTTGTAAAATCAATGCATAAAGGATTGTTCCTAACCACATTGCTATAAAACCAATTTTCTTTTCTTTGGTTAATAAATAATATCCAAAAATAATGATGATTCCACAAAAGGCTCTCAAGATATTAAAAACTGAAAAATAATTTGTTAAACTTACTAAAATAGAAATACTCATTAAGACCATTGCGATGCATATAAACGTTGTTGTGAAATTTGTTCCCTTTGATTCCATCATATATTTCCTCCTATACATTTATTATAGCTTATTGTCAGATAAAAAAATAGAAAAAGCAGGTCTTATGCTTAATCTATTTGAAATATCAACGACTTATTAATGAATGAGGTGTTATTTTACGAATACGTAAAGCAACACAAATGGAAATGATAAATCCAAAGACAATAATCATACAGTTTAAAAGAATAAATATGATTGGCAGAATTTCAAAATTAACTTTCATGATGCCAATACTTGAAAATAATAAACTTAAGATAGGATTGATTGTGTAATAAGCAATCATAGAGCCACATAAAGATCCAATAAACAAAGTTGGCAGTAAACTCAAGGCATTTTGTAAAACAAGTTGTAAGGTTGTATAGCCTAATGCTTTTTGAATTCCTAAATGTTTTTTCTTACGTGTGAGTGAAGTTTTCATGACAAGATACAATGTTAAAACAATAATAATAGCAGTCACTATAGCAATCACAATCACTAACATACTCACAATTTCACGATATGTTCCCATTGAGGCAGTGATAGCTTTGATGTTATTAGTAGCATGTAAAAATGTATCAGAGTATTTCTCTTTTATCATTTGAATAAAGTCATCAACATTGACATCATCATTTAAATAGACATTGAGTGTTGATTGCTGATGACCAGGTGATAATGCTTGATAAGCATCAGTTGTCATTGCTGCATCATGTCCCATAAAGTTAGAACCTTGAATGAAACCTGTAATTAAATAATCCTGCTGGTTATCACCTTTAATAAGAGTGATTGTATCACCAATTTGCTTATGAAAAGATTGTGATAGCAGACCTCCAATAGCAACTTCATTGGTATGTTTTGGAAATCTTCCCTGATAGACAATATCTTGATTATCATACTGATCATAATTCAAAGTTGCATAACAGATCACAGAAGCGCCTTCATCAGTCTTTACATATTCTAAGTTATAATCAATTGTTTTTCTCACTTCAGGAAATGTTTCTAACAATGATTTGGCTTGTGATAAATAATGAGGATCTTTCACAACGAGTTGTAAATCACAGATTTCTCCAACAGTATATTCTAAAAAATTATCAAATTTCACTGAGATATTGTCATACATAACACTTGCAAATAAAGCTGCAAAACTGATTCCAGCAATAATAATGCCAATAAAAAGATTTTGTTTGATACTTTGAATAAAAGTTTTTCCAGCCAACAAAATATGCAAATTCCCATGAGTTGTATCAAGCGGGAAAACATTATGTTTGAAACTGTGTGTAGATAACCCACTTCGTAATGCCTGAATAGGCTGAAGATATCTCGCTTTTTGTGATGAAAGAAATGCCACAAAGAAGGTTAACGAAGAGAGTAAAACGATTGTTAATAATGCTGATAGGATATCAAATCCTGGTTCCCATATAATTCCTGTTTGAATCGCAAACATATAAGAGAGCAAGGGCAAAAGTGCATATGAACAGGCAATTCCAAAAATTGCACCAATGATGGTCATTGTTAGAAACTGAAGTAAAAATGAGTTCACAATATCTTTGCCAGTATAACCAATGGCTTTTAAAGCACCAATGTTATGCATGTCTTCTTCAATGGAATTGCCGATTCTAAATTTAATGACAATGACTGATATACTTGCTAATATCACTGCAAATGCAATAATTAATAGAGAACCAATTGATGATGTAATTGTCCTTGCCATTTTTATAGTATCATAGAAAACACAATCATAAAGCATGGAAGAACGATTAACATCAGGGGTATGTCTCGTTGTGTATAGTTCAGCTGATGAAGGATCAGTCAGCTTGACAAGATACATGTTGCCATCGATTGAATGCTGAAATGTATCAGATAATTGCTGATATTGAGCATCTTCTAAAATAAGACCTGTTGTTGTTGAATTAAGAGTTGCTAACATTGTTTCTTCATAAAATCCAGCAACTTGATATGAAAACTTTTTTTCTTGCCCCTCATTTGAGTATACTTTTAAAGAAAATGCATCACCTAATTTATAGTTTCCACCTGTTTTAAAAAGATAAGGTAGATAAATAGGACTATCATATGATTGTTGAGATTTTTCTACATAAGAGATTTGTCCAATCTGATGTTGAGATTTTGTATTCATGATCGCAAATTGCTTTGTTGTTTCATCCTGATTATATTGACATTCACCAGCTAAATACAAAATAGATTGTTTTTCGATTTGAGAAGTCATTTTATCGGTATAAAGTTTCTGTTCAAATGATTCAATATACTTTGAATTGTTTTTTTGAATCGCAATAATGACATCAGCATTATTGTGCTTTTTTGCACTTTGATCAAAAGATTGATTATAATTGAAACCAACCATGAGTCCTAAATTCATTAAAATCGCAGCCAGAATAATCATTAATAAAAGTGAAAAGGATTGTCCTTTATTCTTACGCAAATAGGACTGTGTTAAAAGCCAAATATGTGTCATGATTACCACCCCATCTCAAAAAGAAAAGAAGTTAGAGTTTCATGACGTTTTTGATCATTATGCTGATATGCTCCTAAATGGCATTCTCCACGAATGACTCCATCTTGTAAATAGAGAATACGATTTCCACGACGTGCTGATTTTAAATCGTGAGTGACCATAATGATACTCTGACCTAATTGATTCATCTTGGTTAAAGTATCTAAAACATCAGTACTAGAAGCTGAATTTAATTGACCCGTTGGTTCATCAGCAAAAATAATTTCTGGTTGATTGATTAAGGCACGAACGATACCTGCTCGTTGTGCTTCTCCTCCAGAAAGTTGAGTTGAAAACTGAGACCAGCAATTTTGTGGTAAGCCAACTGATTTTAATAATTGGATTGCACGATTTCTGATATCTTTGCGATCATGTGAAACCAATAAACCAGCAGCCATGATATTATCCATAACACTCATTGTATCAAGTAAATAAATTTGTTGAAAAACAAAACCACAATGTTGTCTTCTAAAAATCGCTAATTGATCATTGTTGAAGTCAGTAATCACTTTATCAGAAAATTGGATAGTTCCAAGTGTTGGCTTATCCATTCCCGATAAAGCATATAATAATGTTGATTTTCCAGCCCCAGAAGGCCCCATAATAACAGTAAAATCTCCTTTATATATGTCTAAATCCAAATTCTTTAAAACATGTTGTTGATTTCCTTGACTAGAGAATGTTTTGCATAACTTTTGAGTTGAAAGTATAATTTCATTCATTTTTATATACCTTCCTTTCTGTCTGTTGACATATTCACTTTATCATAGAAAATCCTTATTTGTCTTTGTCCAATTCTTAACAGTTTCTTAATTATAATGTTAAAGGTAATGATAAAATCAAAGCGAGACCAAGTGATGTTTCTACAGCTTTTATATCTCCATGCATTTGTTGCATAAAATAATGTGAAATATAAAGACCTAAACCAGCTCCACTTTTTTTAGAACTATTGTGACCACGATAAAATTTTTCAAATAATAGGGGAAGTTCATCTTTTTTGACACCTATTCCATTATCAGAAATTGTTATGATAAAATTGTTATTTTCAAATTCAAATCCTATATCAATTTCAGTTGCTTCATATTTATAAGAATTGCTTATAATATTATCAAAGACTTGTTGTAAACGAATAGCGTCAAAAGCCACTAAGCAATCAGGAATAGAATGGATTTGGGTTTTATTTTGATAATCAGAATTTTTGATCATTTGAGAGAGTTCATGACTTTGATGAAGGACAGGAGAGACACTGAGTTCCTGCAATTCTTCTAAGGAAGCATGAAATAAATCTGAGATTAATTGATTAATTTGGTTCGCTTTATCATAAATAATTTGTAGTTGTTGTTTTTCTTTGTCATTTGTTGTTGTGACACTCATGAGTTCTGAAATGGCTTGAATTGATGCAACAGGTGTTTTAATATCATGGCTTAATTTAGCAACCAATTCTTTTTTGCTTTGATTAGCAATTTGTTCATTGAATCGTGCTGTTTTCAATTCTTCACGCATCAAGTCAAAACTTTCACTAAAAGCTCCAAATATATTATGTCGATCCATTGTTAATGGAATATCTAAATCTCCATGAGCAACACGAGAAGCAAATTCCTGCAATTTTTGAAATGGCTGAAAAATAATGTGTTGTAGATAACAAAAATATCCAATCACTAAGATGATTTCTAAAATTGTTGTCAAACAGATAATAAAACTTATTTTCTGCTGATTTTCTAAGTATAGAGAAGGAGTTTGATTATGAACAATGAGTTGTCCAAGAAGTTGATTGTGATTTTGGATATTTACAATTGTATCTTGCTTAGAAAGAGAATGCTGTAAATTGATAAAAAGATCTCTTTGAGTTGTATACAAAACATCTTCTTGATTATTAATGATAGTCAAATCAAAAATATGGTCTTGATCAGGGTTTATAAATGAATGTGTTTCTGATAATGCTTGCCATTGCTGTAATGCAGATTGTTGAATATCATTAATCAGTACACTATCTAAAGGTTCGATATTTTGTGAAGAGAAAACTTGTAAAAGAAGAAGAGCTTGCAGACATATCAAAAAGGCAATGATAATGAGAGTTATTTTCTTTTTCATGATGATTGCTCGTTGAACGAATATCCTATACCCCAAACTGTACGAATCAGGGTAGGTGAATCAGGAGCTTCTTCTATCTTTTCTCTTAAATGACGAATATGAACATTTAAAGTTCCATCGCTTGTGAAATGATCACCCCATACATGATTAAAAATATCTTCTTTACTCACAACTTTATTCCTGTTTTCAATCAGATAACAGAGCAGTTTATATTCTAAACTTTTTAATTGAATAGGTTGACCATGAATACTTACTTTTTGAGCAGAGTAATCAATATAGAGATGTTGATACTCATAAAAATCTATCTTTTTTGTTCCATAACGTTTTAATGTGACTTTCACTTTTGCAAGCAAAACATTAAGTGAATAGGGTTTACGAATATAGTCATCTCCACCAATATGAAGTGCTAATAAAATATCATCATCACTTTGTCTTGCACTGATAAAAAGAATCGGAATCTGTGTTTGTTTTCTAAGTGATTGACACAGATCAAAACCAGATGTTTCTCCTAAATTAATATCAAGCAATATCAAATCAACTGTATTGAATTTTAAAAATTCTATACAGGCATCAGCATCAAATACAGCAGATGAATTGACACCAAATAGATTAAAATATTCTGCTGTACTTTGTGCTAAAGGAATTTCATCATCAACAATTAAACAATCATAATGCATAATTTCACATCCTATCTTTTTTACCATTGTATCGACTTCATCTTTATCTGTCAATTATGTGTTTTACATCTCATTGTTGACAAAGTGATATACTAGAAATGGCTTATCACTTTTTGTTTCATCTATAGAAAAATAAAAGGACTGTTGATAAAGTATTTTATCAACAGTCTAAATAGAAATTTTATTATCCTTTTTTCTTTGGATCTTTTACAATTTCTGCAATAGCAGTTACACTGCTAGCAAGTCCTTGTAAATCACTAGGAATAATAATCTTTGTCGCATCACCAGTTGCTAATTTTTCTAATGCTTTAAATCCTTCTAATGTTAAGTATGATTGATCTGGGTTAGCATCATTAATATACTGAATACCTTTGGCTTGAGCTTCATAAACTAATCTTAATGCTTCAGCTTGACCTGTTGCATGAGCAATTTGTGCTTCTTTTTCAGCATTGGCTTCTAGAATCATAGATTCTTTTTTACCTTCAGCTGTTAAGATAGCAGCTGTTTTCTTACCTTCAGCCTGCAAAATAGCCTCACGTCTTTCACGTTCTGCACGCATTTGTTTTTCCATGGCTTCTTGAATATCACGTGGAGGAATAATATTCTTCACTTCAACACGATGAATTTTAATACCCCAAGGATCAGTTGCTTCATCAAGAATAGAACGCATTCTTGAATTAATAATATCTCTAGATGTTAATGTTTCATCTAATTCAAGATCACCAATAATATTACGTAATGTTGTTGCTGTTAAGTTTTCAATGGCATTTAATGGTCTCACAACACCATAAGTAAATAACTTAGGGTCAGTAATTTGGAAATAGACAACTGTGTCAATTTGCATTGTAACATTGTCTTTAGTAATCACAGGTTGTGGAGCAAAATCCATAACTTGTTCTTTTAATGAGACCTTATTAGAAATTCTATCTAAAAGAGGAATCATAATGTGTAAACCTACATTACATGTACGATTATATGCCCCAATTCTTTCTACAACATAGGCGTAAGATTGAGGAACAATACGAATTGTTCTTGCAATAATAATAATTGCCAAAATGACTAAAATCACTATCCATAAATAATTAACTATAAAATCTAACATACACTATCATCTCCCTGATTTAATTTTTTGACTATAACATGTGCACCTTCAATTGAAACAACTTCAGCATATTCACCAACTTGAATTCTTTCATTATTTAAACTTGTTGCTGCCCATAAATTTCCCATAACTTTCACTTCACCTTTATTATCAGCTGTAATTGTTTCAGTAACTAAGCAATGTTTACCAATAACTCTATCCAAATTTGTTTTAATAGTATTACCACGTAAATATTTTTTAGCCAAAGGTCTTGATACAAATATACATACAACTGAAATAATTGTAAATATAACAACTTGTAAGACTTGGCTCAATCCACAGGCTTCACCAATTAATGCAGCGAGTGCACCTAAACCAAACCAAATACTTACAAGATCAACTGTAATGGCTTCAACAATCACTGAAACCACCAGAACAATTGCCCATATAAGTGTTATTGACATTGATTTCCCTCCTTATAGTTGTGCAGTCATAATTGAATGTACAACATCATATGTGACTCTATACTTATAACATTGGTTTTCACTAAAATCTAATCCAAATTCTTGACTCAGGTCATAAACAAATGACTTGTTTGAGATTCGACCATAGCTTTTTCCCAAAGAAATGCGATGAAGCTGACTAGCAGGATAGATGTTATCATCTATTTCTTGTTTTGTCACTGGCTTAATTCCAATTTGTCTTGCTGTTTTATCAATACCCAATAAGACATAATTGACATCTTCAAAATGAACACAAGCTGCTTTATTAAGCGTTAAATTCGTTTCATAAATTGATAATGTCATTGTTGCAATATCATTTGTAGACCATTCAAAATTCATTCTCTCATCCTCCTTGATATTATTATATTATTAATATTATTTTTTTGCAACAAAATTAGATAAATTTTTACAAACAATTCATATACTTTTCATAAAGTCCGTTTATGATAATGAAGAGGAATTTTATTGCAATGCTTTATATACTTTCAAATCAAGATAGTTTATAATATAAGAGATAAAGGAGAGTACAATGAAGAAAAGAATCTTGTTATTATTATCATTATTTTTATTATGGGGTTGTCAGTCAACACCTAGCAAAACTTTAAGTCAACCTGTGACACTTTCTTTCTTTTATACACAAACATGTCCTGTATGCAAAGCATTTAAAAAAGAGGCTATCCCATATCTTGAAAAAGTATTTGGAAATTCTCTGACTATTGAAATGTATGATATAGATGAAGATGCTACAAAACCTAAATATGATGGCATTATTGATTCATTAGTAGATTTTGACCAATCAGAGTATGGTTACGGTCCTTTTTATGCTGTTGAGGGATATTTTGCTAAGTTAGGATATACAGCTGGTGATGAAGAGTATCTTGCAGATGATATTGAACGTGCTGTTAATCATGAGACATTAAGTGATGAACTGAGCGGTCTACGCTATATATATAAGGAATCATAGATGAAAAAGTTTTTATGTGTTTTACTTCTTTTACTTAGTGGCTGTCATTCGAATCCGCAATATTATTTATATGTTTATTATGCGAAAACATGTCCCGTTTGTCAGTCATTTATAAAGCATGTGATTCCTCAATTAGAAACAGAATATGGTCAAACAATGGAAATTATAGAAATGGACATTGATGAAGAAGCTTCATTAGATGCCTATGCAAAAACATGTAGTTTATTAGAAAATTATTATTTTGATGGTGATTCAGGAAGTGTACCATTCATTGTATTAGATGGTTACTTTGCAAAAGTTGGATATGATATTGGTGAAAGTCAACTGATGATAGATGCGATTAAGAGTGCTATTGCTGGTAAAGACCTTCCATCAAATATCACAGATATATATTATTTTCAAACAGGAAAGACATTTCATTAACATTAAGGAGGAATTTTATTATGTCAACACCACACAATCAAGCAGAATTTGGAGAAATAGCAAAAACAGTTTTAATGCCAGGAGATCCTTTGCGAGCAAAATTTTTAGCTGAAACTTATCTTGAAGATGTCAAACAGTTTAATGCAGTTAGAAATATGTTAGGGTATACTGGTACATATCACGGTAAGAAAGTTTCTATCATGGGTTCTGGAATGGGACAGCCATCTATTGGTATTTATTCTTATGAACTCTTTAAGCAATATGGAGTAGAAGCCATTATTCGTATTGGATCTTGTGGCTCTTTTCAAAAAGATGTTCATTTAAGAGATATTATTATTGTACAAGGTGCTTGTACTGATAGCCGTTTTGCCCATCAGTATGAACTTCCAGGAACATATTCAGCAATTAGTTCATATGACTTACTTGAAAATGCAGTCATGAAATCTAAAGAAAAAGAATTAACATATCATGTTGGAAATATTTTATCATCTGATATTTTCTATCATGCTGATCAAGGGACAACTGAAAAATGGGCGTCAATGGGATGCTTAGGAGTTGAAATGGAATCTTATGCCTTATTTGCAACAGCTGCTCATTTAAATAAAAAAGCATTAACATTATTAACTGTTTCTGATTCACTCGTAACTAGTGAAGAAACAACAGCTCAAGAGCGTGAAAAAACATTTACTGCGATGATGGAAGTTGCATTGGAGATTGCCTAATGACACAAAAGGTTGCACTCTTTGATTTTGATAATACGGTTGCTAAAGGAAATTCCATAACACGTTTATTAAAATATGATCTCGCTAAACATCCATGGCATTTTTTCTACTTTTTGAAGGTCGCATTCTATTACTGTCTTTATTTATTACATCTTTCTTCATTTGAAAAAGCGAAATCAGCGATTTTGTTTCCACTTAATTATATGAGTGATGAAGAACTTTCTGATTTTTATAATCAAGTAATTGTGCCTACATATTATCAAAATGTAGTTGCAGAAATGTATAAAAAGAAAGAGGAAGGCTACCTTGTAATTTTGTGTACTGCATCAGTGGAAGCATATATGCAATACAATCAATTACCTATTGATTGTCTGCTTGCGACACAAACCCAACCTGATTCTTGTCAGGTTATTGGAAAAAATTGCAAAGATCATGAAAAAATTAATCGTATTCAATGTTAT
Source organism: Candidatus Stoquefichus sp. SB1 (assembly GCF_001244545.1). NCBI lineage: Bacteria > Bacillati > Bacillota > Erysipelotrichia > Erysipelotrichales > Erysipelotrichaceae > Candidatus Stoquefichus > Candidatus Stoquefichus sp. SB1. The sequence continues at coordinate 990,522 of NZ_LN852696.1, forward strand.
TTAAAATCTTTAAATATGGAAATAGATTATGATCATTCTTATGGATATTCAGATTCAGATTCTGATATTCCTATGTTGTCACTTGTGAAACATAAAAAAAGAGTCTTATTAAAGACTGGAGAAATGGTTGATTTTATTCCAAAAAAATAATGGATATACCTGGTATATCCATTATTTTGTATCTAAGTCTGTAAACAGTAACATAATGTTAATGATTCCAGCGATACCAACAATCATATAGATAATAGCACTTAACAATGAAGTCCCAAAAATACTTTCTACGAGGTTAAAATTGAATAAACCAATCAAACCCCAATTAATGGCACCAATGATTGTAAAGACTAAAGCAATCTTTTGTATAACGTTCATAATTTACTCCTCCTAGTGATAGTATAACCAAACATTGCATCTTTATTCATAAAACATGACATTATTCATAAAATATGACGAGGAGGAATAATGATGAATAAGAAATATATTGCAATTGTTGTAAGTGTCGTGGTTGTGTTGATTGGAGGATTTTGTTTTTTTAAATTTAAATCATCGTCACTAGACAAGTTGATGAAAGAAGCTAATGCATATAAAAGCTATCAACTCGTCTGTAACATGGAAATGTTAGAAAATGATGAATTGAAATCTTATCAAGTGACATCAACTTATGGGAAAATTGATGATAAAGATTATTATAAAGTTGAACTCTATGATAAATCTTTAAATCAAGCACAGGTGATTGTTAGAAATGATGATGGAGTTTTTGTTTTAACACCATCTTTAAATCAGGCATTTCAATTTAAAAGTGAGTGGCCAAATAACTCTCCAAAGCCATACATCTATCAATCATTATTATCATTTTTAAAAGATCATAAACCTGAAAAAGTAAAAGATGGCTATGTTGTCAATGGGGATATGACTTATGAAAATGATGAGCGTGTTAAAACTCAGGAAGTGAAATTTGATAAAGAATTAAAGCCAGTTTATGTAACTGTATATGATCAAGATGGAACTGAAGTTATTAAATTAACGGTGACATCTTTTAAAGCAAATGAAGATATTAAAAAAGATGCATTTGTTCAAGACAATATTATGAAGGAAACTAAAAATCAATATACGACAACATCTGCTTTACCACTATATCCAGTTGCTTTAATGGGATCTACATTAGAGAATGAAAAAGTATCAAAAATTGATAATACAACAAATCATATTTTAAAATTTACGGGCGATAAATCATTTACAATTATTGAAAGTGCTTCAACAACAAATGATAAAGTGAATGTACAAACCATAAACAGTGATATGATAGATTTAATTGATGGTGTTGCTTTTCATGATGATAATCAAATGACATATGTTTCTTCTGGTGTTGTTTGTTCACTCTATTCTAACGATTTAACAAAAGAAGAAATGATTGCAGTTTTATCAAGTATGCAATCATCACAAGTAAAATAGGGTCTTGACCCTATTTTTTCTTGAAAAAAAATGGTCTTTAGACTATACTAGAACAATGAAAAGGGGTGTTATTATGACACATTATCGTGATACGTATGCAGTCATTCGTTTAGATTATCTGCAAGATAATGTTGAATTATTATATCAAAAGGTTCAAAAACCAATGATGGCGATTATTAAAGCCAATGCATATGGACATGGTTATCAAGAAGTGGCAACGATGCTCAAATCTCATCCACATATATCTATGTTTGGAGTTGCAACTTTAAAGGAAGCTATTGATTTAAGAAGAATTGGTGTTGAAAAAGATATTTTGGTTTTAGGTGCTATTCCTCTAGAAGATTTAGATGAAGTGATTGCTAATAATATTAGTTTAACATTGTATTCAAAAGATTATATGCTAGAAATGATTGAATCTTTTCATGGTTTACAACCAGTGAAAGTGCATCTTAAAATAGATACAGGAATGAATAGACTTGGGTTAAAGTCTAAGAGTGAATTTGAAGAAGTACTTCATACTTGTCAAAAATCTATTTTTCAAGTTGATGGAGTTTTTACACATTTTGCATCAGCAGATGATGAATTGCAAAATGATGCCTATGAAGAGCAATTAAAGAAGTTTTATGAAATTATAGGTGATCATTCATTTCAATATATTCATTGTCAAAATTCAGCTGCTATGATGTATCATAATGATGAAAAATCTAATATTGCTAGAATTGGAATTGCTATGTATGGAGTGGATCCAGCTGGCGAAGAGTCACAAGAATTAAAACAAGTTATGTCGCTTTATACAAAAGTAACAATGGTTAAAAAAGTGGCAAAAGGTGAACGTATTGGTTATGGATTGACTTATACTGCTGATCAAGATGAGTATATTGCGACAGTGCCAATTGGTTATGCTGATGGTTTTATTCGTGCCAATCAGGGACGTGAAGTTTATATAAATGGTCATTATTATCCAATTGTTGGAAGAATCTGTATGGATCAAATGATGATAAGAGTTGATGAAACAATCAAAGTCCATGATTTAATAGAAATTTTTGGTGAACATTTGAGTCTTTCAAGAATGGCGAAAGAACTGCATACCATTCCTTATGAAATTACATGTTTAGTAAGTGAACGTGTTGAAAGAGTTTATCAGAAATAAAATGAAAATTAATTTTTATGAACCTATTCATGGAGACTATCTTCAATATGTTGTGATGATATGTCACTATCAGGGAAAATGGGTTTTCTGTCAGCATCATACACGTCAGACACTTGAGTTGCCTGGTGGTCATCGTGAAGAGGGTGAAGATAACCTTACAGCAGCTAAACGTGAACTTTATGAAGAAACAGGAGCTATTCAATATCATATCAAACCATTATGTGAATATTCAGTTGTCGATGATAATCAGAAAGAGAGTTTTGGGATGTTATATGATGTTGAAATTCTTGAGTTAGAATCACAATTACATTATGAAATTGCAAAAGTTGTACTTATGGATGAATTACCAAAACACTGGACTTATCCTGATATTCAACCTTATTTAATCCAACATTATCAAATGATGAAAGAAAATGGCTAATGTCATTTCTTTTTTTGCATAAAAAAACCATCATTTAAAGATGATGGAATTCTATTTAAAATTCTCTTTTACAAAATCATAGAGAGAGTAATATTGCATTGCGCCTTCTTTTTTTGCTACCATTTTACCTTCTTTTATAATAAATGTCACAGGATAAGAAACTTCAGATTCAAATGTTTTTTTAACATAATCTTCTAATTTATCTACATCAGCTGTATTTAAATAGTAGAAAGGTGTAGATCTATTCTTTGTTGTATATTTTGTCATAATACTTTGATAACCTTGAACAGTCGTATTGCTAGCATCCCCTAATACAACAACAAAGTCCTCTTTACTTTCAATCATTTGTGTTAATTTATCCTGACTAATTGTCTTATAGTCTTTGAATGTCGCTTGACGATATATAAATAGTCCTAAAAAGATGACAAGTACTAATCCAAAGACACTAATTTCCTTAGCAAATTTTTTAATAAATTCCATGATTTATGCCTCCTAGTGTTCTTATTTTAACAAATTTACATACATATGACAACAAGAAGATTATGTGAGAATATCTAAATAAGTTTACTTTTCTTTTAGAGATGCTAAAATGAAAGTGGTGATGATAATGAATTTAGCAAAATTAAAAATAGAATATCATATGGATTTAGAATATCTGTTAGAAACAATAATTAAATCGCCTATGCCGATTGTTATTCTTTTTAAAGATCGGCAAAGTCGTATCTTATATGTTAATGATCAATTTTATCAAAAACATCCTGAATTTAAAAAGAATCCTGATTCAGTTTTAGGAAAGACTGATTTTGATTTATTTCCTTCCTCTTTAGAACATGCTTCTCAAGCATTTAAAGATGAACAAAATGTAATGGAAACAGGTCAAGCGATTAATATTTTTGAAGTAGAAGGATTAAATCAACAAGGATTTTTTAAAATTGCTCATACCAGAAAATATCCTGTTTATGATGATAATCGGGAATGTGTTGGTATTTTTGTTGTGACTGAAGATGTGAGTAATGATTTATCAGTATTACAAGAAAGTCAGGAAAAGAATGCACAATTGATGAAATTGAATAAAGAATTAACACAAGAGAATACAAAAGATAGTTTAAGTGGTTTATTTAATCGAAGATTTATTCGGGCACAGTTAAATTCATTGTATCAACAATATTTAGAAGAAAAAACACCGTTTTCTATTTTATTAATAGATTTAGATAATTTCAAACAGATTAATGATACTTATGGTCATACATTAGGTGATGAAGTCATTCATTATGTTGGTGAAATTTTATTGAATATTAAAAGACAATATTATCCTACAATTGATCCTTGTCGTTATGGGGGAGATGAATTTTTAGTGATTATTCCTATTTATCAAAAAGAAGGAGCATTAAAGATTGCAAAGGATATATTAGAGGCTTTTGAAAATCAAAAGCTACATTCAGGAGATTTTCATCAAAATATTCAAATGAGTATTGGTATTGCTACGATTGATAATGAAAGTATTCATCATTTATTAGAACGTTGTGATCAATGCTTATATCAGGCAAAGAAAGATGGAAAACATAAGATTTATGGATAAGTCGTGATTGAAACGACTTTTTCTTGTTTCAAATATGAGTTTCTTTTATAATATAAAGGGGTGATTTTGTGAATGAACATGAACAAACACGTTATCTTTTTGCTCAAAGTGCTAAAGATTTAATGAATAAACGTCCATTAGATAAAATAACAGTGACAGATATTGTGAAACATAGTGGGATGACAAGACAAACTTTTTATCGCTATTTTCAGGATAAATATGATCTGGTGAACTGGTATTTTGAAAAATTAGCGGATAAATCATTTCGTCAAATTGGAAATTCTTCTACTTTAAGAGAAGGTTTGATTAAGAAATTTACATTTCTATTTAATGATAAAGTCTTTTTTATGCAAGCTTTTCGTTCTAAAGATTATAATAATGTTGAAAACTATGATTATCAGTGTATCTTAGAATTTTATAAAAATATTATTCAAAAGAAAATTGGAGATATTCCTTCTGATATTATGTTCTTACTAGAAATGTATTGTCATGGTTCCATTACAATGACAGTTGATTGGGCTATTGGTGGGATGCAAGAATCACCAGAAGTGATAGCTGACTTATTAATTGAAGCTTTACCACCAAAATTAGAAAAACTTCTATCTGATTTACAATAATAGAAAAGGTCATTAATAAAGTTTTAATTCTTTATTAATGGCCTTTTTATCATTTCATTCACAGAATACAATATTCTACGAAACAGATTATAACATAGTTCAATGAATTTTCAACCGAATTTAACAAATTTTGCTTTCATTTAGACTTATTTGTCATAAAAATATCACATTTAATAAGATAAATATTAGAGATAATGAAATAATAGATTGTTCATTGTCTTTTTTTTCGCAGAATATTGTATTCTGCGAAAAGGTAATGGATGGAGGAGTTATATGTTTTGGTATGTTGCCAGATGTAAAGCTGGTAAAACAAAGAAACTTGTGAGTACATTAAATAAACAAGCAAACATGAACGCCTTTATACCTAAAAGTGAAAGATGGTTTGGTAGACAAGGAAAGACTATTGAATTTATCGTTAAAGAACTCTATCCCGATTATGTGTTTATCAAGAGTAGTCTGGATATGGAAAGCTTTGATAAAAGATTTAAAGAGTATTTTAAAACTATTAGTGGATTGATAGATTTACTTGAATATAAAGATACATATCCACTTACTAGTAATGAACAGGTTTTATTAGAAAAGTTATTAGATAATGCTGATACGATCAAACATACAAAAGGAATTGTTGTAGATCAGAAATTTGTTCCAACTGATGGTCCCTTAGTAGGTTTAGAAGATATGATTAAAAAAGTTGATAAACATCGAAGAATAGCAACATTAGATACTAGTATTTTGACTGGAAAACTAATGGTTGCAATAGAGATTGAATATTAATGAATTGGTATGTCTTATATGTATTAAGTAATAAAACAAATAAAATACTTTCTAATTTGAATCAAAGAGAAGAACTTACTGCCTTTATACCTAAAAGTGAAGTATTTCATAGGGAAGCAAAGACAAAGACGGTAAGAGATATGTTTAATAACTATATCTTTGTAAAGTCAGACATGAATCAAAGTGATTTTAATAATCTTTTGTTGTCTATGAAAGAAGAAAATGATGGACTTATTAAACAATTAGAGAATGCTGAAGTATCTGCTCTAAGAGAAAAAGAAATAGAATTCTTTAATACTGTATTAGATGATGAGTATGTTGCTAGAGTATCTGTTGGGTATCAAGAAAATGGTAAGACAGTTATTACGAGTGGACCATTACTTCATTATCAGGATCATATTATTAGAGTTATTAAGCATCATTGTATAGCACAACTAGATTTACCTTTCTTTGATAGAAAGATAGTTCTAGGTGTTGAAATTAAAAGCAAGAATTGAGTGTTACGTTGGTTAACTGGCTGACACTTGTATTTGGAACATAAAAGCTAGTTTATTTGGGGTAAGGGGGAACTGTATCTTCTAGCCCATAAATATGGCTTAAACAGGTGATGAACCTGTTTTTTTATGTTCAAAAGAGAGGTGGGAAATTTGTTAAAGATAATAGAAGAAATAAAATTAGCAACTATCAAATAACTACTTTATTAAAACTTTTAACAGTCAAATTATTATTAACTTAGAACCAAAAGATAATAACAAAGAACAAGATTGGTAAAAAGATTATAAGAAACAGTTTGAGAAAAGCTAAGTTTCTTTTAAAGATGGGGAGGTAATTTAATGGAAAAGAATTATAACTTGCAAGTACTTCGGGGGATTGCATGTATTTTTGTGTGTCTTAATCATTTTACTTTTTTTAATAAATACGGATTTGGTAGTGCAGGAGTAGAAGTTTTTTTGATTTTATCAGGATATTTAACAATATTTAATTATTATAAAAAAGGGGGAAATTTATCTGACCATTATCTAAAAAGAAAATTCATCACAATATTACCAATGTATTGGATTCTAACAGTATTAGTTTATATAGTTGGTTTAATAATACCCAGCATTTTTAATACTTTAGATTTTAGTTTTAAAAATCTGATATATTCACTTCTATTAATTCCTGGTAAAACTCCTTTCATTCCACCTGGATGGACTTTAACATATATTTTTTATTTTTATATAATTGTTTATCTATGCAATTCATGTTTTAAACAGATAAGGCTAGAAACAAAAATTACGATTTGGATAGTGTTAGCTATTATTGTTTCTTTCATCATACATAATGAGTTTGTGATTAGTTTGAATAGTCCAATTATGATTGAATTTGTCTATGGTTTTATCTTGTATAGAATTAAAGATTTAAAATTTACTTCAAATAATAAAATTATAACTTCATTCATATCTATTATGTTAGTTCTTATTTTTTTCTTTCCAGGATTACGTTTATTTTTTCAAAACACTATATTAGATTGTAGATTTATTATTCAGGCGTTAATTACTACAGTTTTAATAAAAGGATTTTTGGATGTTGACTTATCGGGATTAAAGTCGAGTCATTTAAAAATGATTGGAGATATTTCGTTCACTATTTATTTAGCGCATGTACTAATAATTAGACCGTTTGATAAAATTGCTCGAATATTCAAAATAGATACATCATTTGTAATGTTATTAATGATACCTATTTGCTTATTTTTTGTTGTGATAATATGCAAATATATTGATTTAATAAATAAAAAAATTTGTATTTATTTAAATAGAATAAATATGGTGGGTTAATTGTAGAACGAATTTATTAATAATAGGAGCAGGTGGACATGGTCGTTGTTGTTTGGATATTGCAAGAGATATGAATGTATTCGATAGGATATCCTTTCTTGATGATAATCACATTAATGAACTAATCAATGATTGTGAGGTTATTGAACCAATTGATGAGATGAGTTCATATTATCCAGAATACACATATATTCATATTGCGATAGGCAATAATGTGGCTAGAAGTAATTTGTTATTAAGAGCGAAAGAAATTGGATATTCATTATCAGTATTAAAGCACCTTACTAGCGTAGTATCTAAATACGAATCTTTGGATGTGGAAGTGTTTTATTCACATATTCGGTTGTAGAAGCCAATAGCAAGATAGGTAAGGGAAGTATAATTGCTTCTAATGTTGTTATAAATCATGATGTTCAAATTGACGAATATGTTTTGTAAATACTGGGACGATAATTCGTCCAAATACAATAATAAAAAAATATGTAAGTATAGGCAGTCAATGCTTAATTGAAATGAACACAATAATTGAAAAGAGAAAAATAATTAAAGATGGTGTCAAAATGTAGCCATTTTTTTAATTTGGGAAATTATGGAGGAAAAAATGATAACTGAAAAACAAAAAAAGTATTTGCCACTCAAAAGAGGAATTGATGTTATATTAAGTGGTGCTGCAATTGTTGTATTAAGTCCAATACTTGGACTACTAGCTTTAGTTATTAAATTAGATTCACCAGGACCAGTACTATTTAAGCAAAAAAGAATTGGTAAAGATAAAAAACTATTTGAGATTTATAAGTTTAGAACTATGAGAATAGATGCTCCTAGAGACATGCCTACTCATATGTTAAAAGATCCAGATCAATTTATTACTAAAACTGGTAAGTTTTTAAGGAAGACTTCTTTAGATGAATTACCTCAAATTTTTAACATCTTTACAGGCAAGATGTCCGTAATAGGACCAAGACCTGCTTTATGGAATCAAGATGATTTAATAGCAGAAAGAGATAAATATTTTGCTAATGATATAACACCAGGATTAACTGGGTGGGCACAAATCAATGGTAGGGATGAATTAGAGATAGAAGTAAAGGCAAAATTGGATGGAGAGTATTATTCAAATTTCTCACTTGTTTTTGATATAAAATGTTTTTTTAGCACAATTGTTTCTGTCCTCAAACATGACGGTGTAGTAGAAGGAAGTACAGGAACAAGAAAAAGTGATAGCGAGGTTAATAAGCATGGATAAGTTAGTTTCAATAATAACTCCAGCATATAATTGTGAAGAATTTATTGAAGAAACAATCGATAGTGTATTGAATCAAACTTATCAAAATTGGGAAATGATTATAATTGATGATTGTTCTACAGACAAAACATCTGTATTAGTAAATAAATATTCACTAGAAGATTCACGAATAAAGTTGGTGTCATTAAATAAAAATGGAGGAGTATCAAATGCCCGAAATATTGGTTTATCTAAAGCGCAGGGATCTTTCGTTGCTTTTTTAGATAGTGATGATATCTGGGCAAAGAATAAATTAGAAAATCAAATTTCGTTTATGGAAAAAAATGATTATTATATAACGTACTCTTCATATGCAAAATTTATAACAACAACACAAGATGTTAAGTCAGTTATATCCGTACCACATAAAATGGAAAAAAATGATATATTGAAAAATACCATTATAGGCTGTTTAACAGTTATTATAAATGTTGAAGAAGTGGGAAGTATTGAAATGCCAAACATTTCACATGCTGAAGATCAATGTACATGGATAAATGTATTGGAAAGAGGATATGTTGCTTATGGAATAAATGAAGTTCTTGCCTATTATAGAATTAATTCTACGTCATTAAGTGGAAATAAAATAGAAGCTGCAAAGAAACAATGGACTGTGTATAGAAAATATCATCATTTCTCTATATTGAAAAGTTTATATTATTACTTTTACTATGCTATTAATGTGTTAAAACGATAGTGTTTTTGGGAGAATGGGTATTGAGATAATATGAAAGTGGAGGAAATTATGAAAAAAATAGCAATTATTACTATATATCATAAAAATTATAATTATGGTGGACAACTTCAAGCATATGCTATGACAAGTTTTCTAAATAAAAAGGGATATACAGCAAAACAAATAGATTTCGATAGAGTTAGTGGTGGTTTTTTAAAAAATAAGGGAAAAGTTTTTATGAAGTGGCCTTATTCTAAGAAAAAAGAATTTATTATAAATCATTTTCAAAGATGGAAATCATCTAAAAATAGTGGAACGTTTACTATGCAATATAATAATACTATTAAGAAATTTGATGATTTTATATTAGAAATACCACATACATCCAAATATAATAAATCAAATATTTCTCAAATAAGTGATAATTATGATTTTTATATTACTGGAAGTGATCAGGTTTGGAATATGGATTATTGCACAGACGAATATTTTTTAGAATTTGTTAAAGATAAGAAAAAATGTATCTCTTATGCTGCTAGTATGCAAGTTTTAGATTTAGGGGAAACTTCAAGACAAAAATTATTTAAACAAATAAAGGATTATAAGGCTATTTCAGTAAGAGAAAGTGGTGCAAAAAATTTAATTGAATCATTAGGAATAGATAATGTTAGTTTGGTTTGTGATCCTGTAATGCTTTTGGATAAAGCACAATGGGACGAAATTGCAAAAGAACCTGATACTAAGAAAAAATATTTGTTTGCGTATTTAATTCAAAGAAATAAGAAAGAACGATCAATTGAATGCGAGAAACTTGCTGACAAACTAGGGTTAGAATTAATATGCATTACTTCTCCTGGATGGGAAAATGATTTGAGTTCAACAATTAATCAAGTTCCTAATGGTATTGGTCCAAAAGAATTCTTAGGATTAATAAAAAACGCTGAATATATTGTTACTGACTCATTTCATGCTGTTTCATTCTCTATTATTTTTAATAAAGTATTTTTCAGTTATGGGGAAGATGATAGAAAAATAACGTTGTTAAATTTTTTTGGATTAAAGAATCAAATAGTTAAAAAATCTGGATTACAAGAAACATATGCAAATAGAGTGATTGATTACTTAGAAGTTAATAAAAAATTAAGTGCATATAATAACAGTTCTATAGAATATTTAGAGAAAGCATTAAATAGTGGTGAAGAAAATGATTAGTCCTTCTAATGATTATAAGAAATGTATTAATTGTGGGGTGTGTGAAAGTGTTTGTAAAAATGACGCTATATATTTTGAAAATAACAATGAAGGTTTTCTTTATGCAAAAATTGATAGTAAAAAATGTATAGGTTGTTTACAGTGTCAAAAAAACTGTATCGCCAATATCGAGTTAGAATACAATCTAATAGAAAGTATGCGAGGCTATGCCGGAAAGTATATGGTTAAAGAAGAAAGAATTAAATCTACAAGTGGGGGATTTTGTGATGCATTATCTAAATATGTAATCAAAAATAATGGATGTGTTTTTGGAGTAGCATATAGTGAAGATTTTAAATTAACAGAATATATATGTGTAAATAATTTTAAAGATTTATCTAAAATACGTGGTGTAAAATATTGTCAATCTACTAATCCAAACATAGCTTTGCTAGAAAAAAAACTAAATGAAACTAATCTGGTTTTAATTATAGGATTACCTTGTGTTATAACTGCATTAAGCAATGCTTTTTCTAGAAAATATAATAATTTATTACTCGTAGCATTAGTATGCCATGGACCCACTAGTACAAAAGTTCATAATAAATTTCTTAGTAAATACAATGAAAATTTTAATTGTATACAACTAAGAAAAAAATATGGTGGAAAAGATTATTTTTATTTAGCTAATGATAATAGAGTTATAGATAAAAGACTATGGGAAAATACATCATATTTTGAAGCGTTTAATATTCTAAATAATGAAGCATGTTACTCTTGCAAATACAAACTAAGTTCTATTAAGGCAGACATATTAGTTGGGGATTATTGGGGATTAGAAGATGATAAAGAATTTTTTTCTGAAGATGGAAATAATGCAATCATATTTATGAATGACAGAATTAAAGAAGATGAATTATTTAGTAATTTGCCTAATTTTGAATATAAAAAGAAAACTATTAATGATATTGTTTCTAGAAATAAATCGATTATTTGTAAAGGAGAAAAATCACCATATTATGATAACTTTATAAAATATATTGATACCTGTGCAAACTTAGATAACACTATAAAGAAAACAATTCCTTTTAAAATTAGAATAAAAAAAAATATAAAAATTATAATTATGAAATTTTTACCAATAAAAGTAATAACTTTCGTACGACAAAGGAGAAAATAAGATGATTATTTTAAGAATGATAGGTGGATTAGGAAATCAAATGTCTCAAGTTGCTTATTCGGCTATATTGGCTAAAAAACTAAACAAAAAATTATATATAGACACTAGTTCATATAATAATTATAAAATAAGACCATGTTCTATACAAAAATTCAGATTAGATGATGGTATAGAATTTTACAAAGACTATAGTAAAATCCAATATAAACGACTACGTATTTCTCAAAGGATATATCATTTACTTCAATTTGTTATAGGAAAGCGAAAACAAATGGGAATAAAATGGTATAACTTTTTTTGTGAAATGGGTCATTATTATTCGTTTGATTCAGATTATTATGGATTTCCAGATTCAAAAAAAGACGTTGTAGATGTATATGGGTATTTTTTAGCAGAAGAGTATTTTCGTGGGAATAAAGAATATATAAAAAAACTTTTTTTATTAGATGATAAGTACATATCTAATACTGCTAAAAACTATTATTCAAGTATAACAAATTGTATATGTCCTGTAGCAATAAGCATTAGACTGCAAGATGATTATCTAAAAAGTAATGTTCACAATGTATGCACAAAAGAATATTTTTTGAAATCTATACAAGTGATACAAGAAAAATTTCCAAATGCCTATTTCTTTATTTTTGCTGATGATATTGAGAGAGCTAAAGAATTGGGATTAAATATACCTTCAACATATATTGAAAATATGACTGATGTTGAAGGTATGTACCTTTTAAGTAAGTGCAAGCATTATATCATTTCTAATAGTTCTTTTTCATGGTGGGGAGCATATTTAGGTGAATTTTCTGAAAAAGTAATAATTGCTCCAAAAAAATGGATGAACAATTCAATAAATTATTCATCAAAATATTATGAAGGAGTTGTTAAGATTTGATGAGAACTGATAAAAATAACACTATAAATATTTGTGCTGGAATTACAACATTCTATCCAACTATAGATGATGTGGAAAACATAATGATGTTAAGTAATTGGTTTGAAAAAATCTACATATATGATAATACACCAAATAGTAATTTAGATTTTACTGAACAAAATATTATGATTATAACTTCTGGTGAAAACAATGGATTAGGTATTGCATGTGATAAAATGTGTAAGATTGCAAAAAAAGAAAAATTTCCATTCATAATGTTTTTAGATCAAGACAGTCGAATTGATTATAAAGATTTAGAAATAATGTCTAATTTTATAAAATCAAATATCCAATTAGCTACTATTTATTGCCCGAAGATAAGTGTTATTAATAATGAAGAAAAACGTAAAGAACAAGAAAAAAAATTTTTTGAATTTGAACTGATCAAATGGTGCATTACTTCGGGAACTATTCTAAGACTTTGCGATTATGGAGAAATATTTTTTGATAAAAATTACTTTATAGATAGGTTGGATATGGATTTATGTACGCAAATAATCAAAAAAGGAGGGAAAATATGTCGTATTAATAGTGCTATTTTGGAGCAAAAGCTTGGTAATAATTATAAAAATAGTTATGCAACACATAGTGCTATTAGACATTATTATATAGCTAGAAATAGATTATATTATAATCACAAATATCAAATTAGTGCTTATGTTAGTGTTTTGCAGTTTATTAAGCATTTTTTAAATATTTTGTTCTATGAGCAAGAAAAATTAAAAAAAATTATTTGCGTAAAGGAGGGTATAAATGATTTCAAAAAAAACAGAATGGGGAAAAAAGTATGATATTGTTTTTGTATTGCCTATGCCAACCAATAAAATAGTTGGTGGATATAAAATGGTGTATGAATACTCTAATTATCTTGTTAATAAAGGGTTAACAGTTTGTTTAATTTATAATGGATGTAATGGTAAGAATTCAAAAGGAATTCCAAAACCAATTATTTTAGGAATGAGATTTATAATGGCAAAAAATGGTCCAAAATGGTTTGATTTAGATAAAAGAGTTGTTCAAAAAACTATTAGTTGTTTTGATGAAAAACTTTTGCCTTCTTCATATATTTATATTGCTACAGTTGCTCGATCAGCAATATTTATAAATTCTATTGACAAGGCGAAGAGCAGGAAAATATATTTTATTCAAGGATATGAAGATTGGGAAATTAGCGAAGAAGAATTACATGAAACATATTCTTTTAATATGAAAAAAATTACAGTATCTAAATGGCTGAAAGATATTATTAGTAAATATTCTAGTTCAGAGGTTGAGTACTTACCAAACGGAATTAATTGTAATATTTTTACTGAAAGTAAACCATTTAATACTAGAAATAATTATACTATTTCAATGTTATTTCACAATAGTGTTTTAAAGGGGGCAAATATAGGTATAGATGTTTTACTCGCTTTGAAAGAAAAGTACCCTCTACTTGAGGCACATTTATTTGGCACTCCAAAAAGACCTGATAGCTGGCCTGAATGGATTAAATACACACAAAATGCGAGTCCTTATGAAGTAAGCGCAATAATGAATAATACTAAAGTTTTTCTTTGTACTAGTAAATCGGAAGGTTATGGGTTAACTGTGTTAGAGGCAATGTCTTGTGGTTGTGCTATTGTAACTACAAAGTGTGGTGGCATAAATGAGTTTACTACTAATAATAATACTTTGTATTGTGAAATTGACGATAAAGATGGATTGATTGCAGCTGTTTCTCTTTTATTTAATAATAATAAAATGTGTAAGCAGTTTGGAAATTTAAGTTTACAAATTTCAAAAGAATTTAATATTGACTATTTAAAAGAAAAATTTTATTTAATCATTCAAGAAGAATTATGTAATATAAAGGAGGAAAACAAATGATAGTTTTTTTAATGTTAGTTATACTATTTTTTATGGTTTTTTCTTATATTACTGAAAAAAATTTGTTTAATCCAATTATGATATTTAATGGTGCGTTTTTTATTTTAGTTTTATTATATTCTTTTCGATTGTTTGGTATATATAGTGTTAATACAATAGTTTTTGATTATATTCTTATTGGAATACTTTTGTTTAATTTAGGAGCTATATTTATTAGATTACTTTCTGGAAATTTTTCGGGTCATATTGGTTCTAAGTCTATGTTTAAGTTTACAAATTTAGAAATCAAGAAATGGAATCATGTATACAACATTCTTATTAAATGTGTAATTATTGCAATTATTATAGAGTTTATTTATGTTATACCATCGATTGAATATTTATTGCAAGGTAATTCGCTTTATGCTTTACGATATGTTGCTGCGAATTCATTGAATGGTGCTAACTCAACAATTATGGTTATACTGCATTCGTATTTTGCTGTACCATTTCTTTTTATTGCTTTACCTGTTTCCTGTATAGAATTTATATGTGAACGTAAGAAAAAACTATTAATACTTGCAATCATTCTTGATATATTATTCTTCTTTACAAATGCTGAAAGAATGGCGTTTGTGTATCCTGTAATTTATATAATTAGTTCACTTCTTTTATTAAGGAATGGTAGAAATAGCATTGTTGATAAAAAACAAAAGAAAAAAATAATTATTATTTTTTGTATTATCATATTTGCAATTTATTTATCAACAATTATTAGAAGTTCAGGAATCAATCAACAGTCTGAAACCTTTTTTAATTCAATGTACCGATATATTATCGGTGCATTGCCTAACTTTTCGCAAAAACTAAATGATTCACAGATTCAGCCATTGTATTCAATGGGACAAGTAACTCTTTATGGATTTTATAATATGTTTAATACTATTTATGAAATATTATTCCATAATACATTACAGTTTTTTTCTAATGGACAATTATTGTGGGATTTAATTAGAGGTGGAATTGTATTTATAGATACTTCGGGTAAACTATATAATTTTTGTACTACAGGATTTATTTATTTCTATGCAGATTATGGAGTTTTTGGTATCTGTTTTTTTAGTACACTTTTTGGAATGCTTTCTGAGTATTTCTATATAAAAGTATTGAGGAAGCAGACTATGTTCAACATGTTGATATATTTAAATATTATGCAATCGCTTGCGATGTTTATTCTTTATAATATGTACAGTAATGTTCAATTTGTTTTAGCTATTGTTTATATTATTATATTTTTTAATGGTAAATTTAAAATGAAAATTAATTTATCAAAAAATAACAATTCTAGTTATGGTGGAGTGCGGTAAATATGAAAATAAAAATAACAAAATATGATGTGATTTGGAATTGGGTAGGTATAATTGTTTCATTGTTTTCGAATTTTTTAATGATACCATTTTTAGTATTGTATTTAGATAGTGATACTTATGGACTTTGGAATGTATTTGTCTCTTTAGGAAGTATTTCAGTTTTATTTGATTTTGGTTTTAATTCAATGTTTTCAAGGAATGTATCTTATTGTTGGAGTGGGGTTAATGAATTAAAAAAAGAAGGAGTAATGCAGGCCAATAAGGATGCTAAAACGAATTATTTATTGCTTGGAAAGGTAATTAAAACTTGTCAATTAATATATTTTTTTATTTCAATAGTAGCTTTTATAGGATTATCAACAATTGGAACAATTTATATAATATATGTGTCTAAAGAAATATTTAATATGAATATTTTATATGCATGGATTATTTATGCAATAGGTGTTTTTCTAAATTTGTTTTATGGTTACTATGATGCGTTTTTACGAGGCGTAGGAGAAGTTGGTACAGTAAATAAAATTAGAACAATTGCTAAAGTAGTACAAATAACTGTGACTGTAGTTCTTTTGTATTTAGGATTAAATTTAATCGGTGTAGCAATTGCATATGTTATTTATGGAATGATTTTCAGAATATTATGTAAAAGAGCATTTTACTCTATTGATGATATTTCAATGAATCTTAACAAAAAATCCAAAATTGATAGATGTGATATTAAACAGATTTTTGAAGTAGTATGGTATAACGCATGGAAAGATGGAGTTGTTTCAATAGCAAATTATATTTCGAATCAGGTTACGACGATTTTATGTTCTCTATATTTAGGCTTGACGGCAACAGGAGAATTTGGATTGATAGTGCAGTTATTCTCAGCAATTGCTCAAATTTCTGGATCCCTTTTCAGTGTTTATCAGCCTTCATTACAAGAAGCGTATGCTAGGAGAGAAAAAGAATATTCGCAAAGAGTTTTTTCTTTCTCAATTATTGTTTTTGGACTTTTATATGTTATAGGTTCAATTGCTGTAATAGTAATAATTATTCCTATTCTTAAACATATGCGTCCACAAATGACATTTAATATTTCTGTGTTAATGCTTCTTTGCGTTTATCAAGGCGTATTAAAATATAGAGATTGTTATGCTTGCTATTTAGCAGGAACTAATAGATTAATCTATTATAAGTCATTTCTTTTTTCAGCGATAGTATGCCTATTATTATCATTAATATTCTTAAAATATTTTGATTTGGGGATTATTGGACTTGGAATAGCCCAGATAATAAGTCAATTGATATATAACGTTTGGTACTGGCCAAGATTGGTTGATAATGAGTTATCGTTGAATTTTACAATGAAATATAAAAAATTTATTAGTGTGTTACAGGATAAAAAATTATAAAACTAAATGCAAAATATTTTAAGAAGATCGTAATTATAAAAACAAGAGATTACGAATATTTAGCCTTTATAATAAGTTTAATTTAAGAAGAAATAGTGGTATAGATTCGTTAAGGATAATAGCAATATTATTAATTGTTCTTAGCCATACTATATCATTTTACTAGAATAATGAGTTCTTTAGTTATGTGAATTTGAGTAATTTTATTAGAGTAATTATTAATTTTATTCTTATTTTGATTAGAAATTTCGGTCAACAAGGAAATATTATTTTTGTAATATGCTCTATATGGTTTCTTATTAGAAATAATAAGATAAATATTAAAAATGTAGTTATTGATATTTTGAGATATTAGTAATATTTCTTATTATATTTAAATTTTTTTAGAATATCTATAAGCATTACGTTAATGGTAAGAAACTTATTATCTATTTTATTCAATGATAATTACTTTTCTAGGAATTTTCATCTAAATAATCATTTATTTATTATTTCGTATATATGAAGTAACTATAAAATAGATAATAACTAAAATGGGCACTTATATTATAGGTTTAGTTTCTAAAGATACATATGAATTAAAGAAAATATTATTAAAATTGGATTAAAACATAATTATAATTTGTAATTATTTTAATGGAGGTGAAACAATGCAATTAAAAACTACATCATATCAAGATATACTGGATTCATTATGTTCAGCATTAGAATTAAAAGAACAAGTCATACTAGATATCATTGATTCTGGCTACTACATGTTTCAACAAGATCATCAAATACTATATATTGATGAATTATATGATTGCTATTTCAGTATAGTTAAGAAAAATTTAAAACATAATATTGAATCAATTCCATTCTATAGCATATCTAGAAGACTAAATGATAATGATAATGAAGGATTAAGTCTGTTAGACTTACTAACAGGAGACAATAGTTTTTCAAACTATTTAAAAGAATATGGACTTACATTCAAATTTGATAATGAAATTGAAATGTATGTTAATGGAAACAAGGTTGATATTCCTGAGAAAGATAGATATAAACATTATTTAAAATATAGATTTAAATATAATTATGCATTTAAGGGATATGCTTTTGATGATCAATTAATGAATAATGAAATATTAGAAATAGTAAAATATGGTCCTGAATTCTTTGGACATCTTTATGAATATATAGATAATGATGATGAAATTATCGATAATTATTTAGAACAAAGTAAATTATATAAGTTTGAGTACTTAGTACCAATTGATGATATATATTTTGAAAATTATGAAGAATTAACTTATAAAGAAAAGCAATATCATATACTTACTATGATGATGCTTAGATTATATTTTTATAAATATGATAAAGGTTTTGTTAAAACTGATGAACTTAATCCACTAATGGTAGTGATTGATAATAAATCACTTTCTAGCAAATATCTTATAAATAAAACTGAATTAGATGATGAGGCACTAGGTTAACAAGTAACTTAGTGTCTTTTTCTGAACAGGTATTTTTATTATTGGTGATTAAATATATAGAATTATGACTAAAAATATTTATAAAACAGTGAATTCTTAAATGTGCAAGATTAAAGTTGTTGAGAATATGTCATGAACAATTTTTAATTAGGAAAGATATGATTTTTAATTTGATAGCAAGTATATTGTATTATAGAATCCTTTTCTTATTTTCATCAGTTATATAAAGATATATGAAAAGTGATTTGAAATGTGACAGATTGATTTATCTGTCACTTGTTTTTAATTTCACATGAATGATAAAATGTGAATAGATAAAAACAAAGGAGATTAGAGATATGGCAAACAGATTTATTTTAAATGAAACAAGTTATCATGGAAGTGGAGCAATTAAAGAAATTCCTAATGAAGTTAAAGCAAGAGGATTTAAAAAAGCAATGGTTTGTTCTGATCCTGATTTAATTCAATTTGGTGTTACAAAAAAAGTAACAGATTTATTAGATGAAGCTGGTTTAGATTATGTTATTTATTCTGATATTAAAGCAAATCCAACAATTGAAAATGTACAAAATGGTGTAAAGGCATTACAAGATGCTAAAGCTGATTATATCATTGCAATTGGGGGAGGATCTTCTATGGATACTGCAAAAGGTATTGGTATTATTGATAGAAATCCTGAATTTGCAGATGTAAGAAGTTTAGAGGGTGTTGCAGATACAAAGAATCTTTGTACACCTATATTGGCTGTTCCAACGACAGCAGGTACTGCTGCTGAAGTCACAATTAACTATGTCATTACAGATGCTCAAAAAGATCGTAAAATGGTATGTGTAGATCCACATGATTTACCAGTTGTTGCATTTGTTGATCCAGATATGATGTCAAGTATGCCTAAAGGTTTAACAGCAGCTACAGGGATGGATGCATTAACACATGCAATTGAAGGTTATATCACTGCTGGAGCATGGGAAATGAGTGATATGTTCCATATCAAAGCCATTGAAATCATTGCTCGTTCTTTGCGAGGAGCTGTTGAAAATACACCTGAAGGTAGAGAAGGTATGGCTTTAGGACAATATATTGCTGGAATGGGATTTTCTAATGTTGGGTTAGGTATTGTTCATTCTATGGCTCATCCTTTAGGAGCATTATATGATACACCTCATGGTGTAGCCAATGCTATTATTTTACCAACAGTTATGGAATACAATGCTCCTGCAACGGGAACAAAGTATAAAGATATTGCTGAAGCTATGGGTGTTGATACAACAGGTATGAGTCAAGAAGAATATCGTCAAGCAGCCATTAATGCTGTTAAGAAATTATCTCAAGATGTCGGAATTCCTGCTGATTTAAAAGATATTGTCAAAGTCGAAGATTTAGATTTCTTGAGCGAATCTGCATATGCTGATGCTTGTCGTCCTGGTAATCCAAGAGAAACAAGTGTAGCAGAGATTAAAGAATTATATCAATCATTATTATAATGCATGTATTCCACATGCATTTTCTTTATTGTTTGATTGTGTTATAATACTTTCAAGGAGTTGAGAGGATGGAATTAATTAATCAGACATTAATCATGGCTTTTTTAGGAATTATAGCAGCTTGTAGTGTTGTCTTTCCCATATTGTTTCTGGTACAAAGAAAAAAACAGCACAAAGCAATAATGGAATTATTAAATAAGAACTCCTCATCTTAAATAGGAGTTCTTATTTTGAGAAATAAAGTCAATCATCATTATGATAAATTGTTTTTGATGAAATGGTGGCATTCTTTCTGGATGCCATTGAACAGCTATGATGAGATGATTTTCTAAGCCTTCAATTAATCCATCTTCGCTCATTGCGCTCAATTTAAGAGATGGTGCTATGTCTTTAACATTTTGATGATGGAAAGAATTAACTTGTATTTTATCAGGAAAATACAAACTCAATAATGAATGAGGTTGAATCAAAACATCATGATAACCTTTTTGATGTTGAATAGATGTCTGATAAAGACTATCAATATCTTGATAGAGTGTTCCTTTAAAAAAGACATTAATGATTTGAATGCCACGACAGATGCCAATAATAGGTTTATGAGCATGATAAAACTGTTGTAACAAAGCAAAATCCATTGTTTCAATCAGTTCATCTTCTTGGATGTTTGAAACATGTGTTCTTTGGTGATAATAATGAGGGTTAATATCATTACCCCCACAAATGAGTAAAGCATCATTTCTTTTGACTATATCACTATAATGATGATGAGTTCTTGGAACAACAAGTTCAATATCAAAATAGGGAAGAAGAAACTGATAATAAGTTTCATTCATAAAAAAAGTCATATGATCTTCTTTTTTTCTTAAAGTAATGGCAATTTTTAACATATTTCTACCTCAAATGTATTTTATTTATTGATAATTCATAAAAATTGATTATACTAATATATATGTAAATACGCGAAGAATTTGACAATTCTTTTAAATTATATTACTATTGAATAAATTTAATCATAAGGAGATTAACAATAGATGGACCCGAGTCAGATAGTTATGATTTTCATGTTTATTATATTAATTGCTTTGTCAGCACTTTTTTCAATGAGTGAAACTGCATTTATGGCGGTTAATAAAATTAGAGTAAGAACTTTAGCAGAAGAAGAGAATAATAAAAAAGCAAAGATCGTTGATAGTTTATTAGACAATCAAGATCGTTTATTAAGTTCTATTTTGGTGGGCAATAATCTTGTGAATATTGCGGCATCATCACTCACAACTTCGTTTGTCATTTCTATATTTGGTAATGAGGGAACTGGTGTGGCAGTAGCGACTGGTGTTGTCACATTAGCGATTTTGATTTTTGGAGAGATTACCCCAAAATCTTTAGCAACGAAGAATGCAGAGTCTATTTCATTTGGTGTGTGTCGTTTTATTAAATTGATAACTATTATTTTTTCGCCAGTAGTGGTTATATTAAATATTATTTCTAGTGTCTTTATTCATTTGTTGGGTGGTGACACAGTCAGTGGACCAACAATGACAGAAGAAGATTTAAAAACCATTGTCACAGTTTCACATGAAGAAGGTGTCTTAGAAGATGAAGAAAAAGAAATGATTCATAATGTCTTTGAATTTGGTGAAACTGAAATCAAAGAAATTATGACACCTAGAATTCATGTTGTGAGTGTGGCCGATGATGTCACATACAATGATTTGATGAAAATTTTTAAAGAAAGTCAATTTT
This sequence comes from Candidatus Stoquefichus sp. SB1, assembly GCF_001244545.1. Taxonomy (NCBI): domain Bacteria; kingdom Bacillati; phylum Bacillota; class Erysipelotrichia; order Erysipelotrichales; family Erysipelotrichaceae; genus Candidatus Stoquefichus; species Candidatus Stoquefichus sp. SB1. The sequence continues at coordinate 1,012,921 of NZ_LN852696.1, forward strand.
CAAGAATTCCTGTTCATTCAGATTCATATGATGAAATTATAGGTGTTTTGCATATTAAAGATCTAATGTTATCAAAGGTTGTCAAATCTAAATTTGATGTCAAAGATTTTATGCGTGAAACATTTGTTGTTTATGAGTTTAATCATATTTCTGATGTTTTTGAATCAATGCGTAAAGAGCATGTTTCATTAGCGATTGTATTAGATGAATATGGTGTTATGAGTGGAATTGTGACTTTAGAAGATATTGTTGAAGAAATTGTTGGTGAAATTGATGATGAATATGATGAGATTGAAGATTCTATCATTCAATTAGATGATAATCTTTATACAATTGATGGAAGTTTGAATATCGATGAAGTGAACGAAACATGTGGAACTGAGTTTGCTTCAGAAGATTTTGAATCAATTGGCGGTTTGGTATTAGGACAATGTAATGGGAGTCCAGAACTTAACCAGGTTTTAAAGATTGATAATGTTTTATTAACAATTAAAGAAATAGATAAGAATAGAATTGTTTCATTGCAATTAGAACTTTTAAATGAAGAAGAACATGAAGAAGAGGAAAATGAGGAAAAGCATGACTAATGTTTTTCCTTTCTTAATCAATGGAGGGAAAACATCATGATAGCTTTTTATGAGCGTTGTGTTAAAATTTATGATGATTATCGGGCTGTTGTGCCACCATATGCAGCAGCGGCTTTATCGTTTTATTTGTTATTGATTTTAATTCCCGCATTTTCATTGATAGCTGTGGGAACTTCGCTTTTAAATATTGATATGGGACTCATTGAGTCTTTGATTCAACGTATTGTGATGCCAACTTATTCACAGATGTTAATTGATATTTTAGAATCTCGTTCTATGAATACTGTGGCATTAATTACTATGATTATTTCAATTTATACTGTCTCACGCGGGATTGGTAATATTTATGAAATATCTAAGAATATGTATCATCAACATATTGAGGAAACAATTGTTGGGTATTATATTTATACGTTTAAAGTAACGATTTTTTTGTTGTTATTGTTTATTGGAATTATTGCCATTTTGGCCTTAGGTCCATTAGCATATATTTTTAATTTTTTATATTCATATTTTGGCATTAGGCATATTGTTTTATATTTTTTAATGGTCTTTTGCTTAATGAGTATTTATTTGATTGTTCCACGGATCCGTATTCATTATGGTGATGCTTTTCAAGGCGCACTTGTTGCAAGTGCATTAATGCTTGTTTTGTATTATGGATTAAATATTTACTTTCGATTTGCCGATTTTCAGTCTGTTTATGGACCTTTAGCATCTATTGTGGTCATTTTATTTGTATTTGATTGGGCAGCAGAAATCTTTTATATTGGTATGTATATAACGAATATTTTACATTTAAGGAGAGAGAAATGAGAAAAGAAAGAGTAGAAATTAAGAAGTTAGGAATTAATGGTGAAGGAATAGGATATATCAATAAAAAGATATGCTTTATTGATAATGCGATGCCTGGAGAAATTGTTGAAGTAGAAATTACAAATGAAAATCCAAAGTTTTATAAAGGAAAAGTCTTACAATATATTGAAAAATCTACTGATCGAGTAGATACTATTTGTAAAGAAGATCGTCATTGTCAGGGATGTTCATTAACATCTCTGGCTTATAGTAAACATCTTCCTTATAAAAAAGGGATTTTAAAAGATGCATTAAAAAAATATACAAGTTTTGATGTTGATAAATTACCTATAAAAGCCACTTACCCTTCACCAATTGAAAAAGGATATCGACATGTTGTATCATTACCTATTACTTATTTTAAAGGTAAAGTTCATGCAGGTATTTATCAAAGGGAAACAAAATATTTAACATTAATGAATGGATGTCCTATGCAGGATTCATTGATTAATGAATGTTTAGTAAAGATAGAAGATATTTTAAATAACTACCATGTAAGAGATTATAATGATAAGATAAAAAAAGGTTTACGTTTTATGAAACTTCGTAATATCGATGGACAAATTCAAGTTTTATTTGTGACAGGACAAGATGGTATCAAATCAGAAGTGATTGAAGAAATCAGTCAAATAGATGCTGTTAAAAGTATTTGGTTTACTATCAATACAACAAGACATCAAGAGTTTGAATTACAGGGATATAAGAAAGTCTATGGTCAGTCAACTTTACCATTTACATGTTTCAATCAACAATATCTTTATTCTGTTAAATCAGAATTTCCAATGAATCCAGATATGGAAAAAGTAAAATTAGATATCATTCGTTCAATGATTCCAACAGATGCTTCAGTATTATCTTTAAACTGTGGAGTAGGAGTATTAGAATTGGCTTTAGAAAATCCACAAATTATTGCTATTGATGAAAAAAATTATCATATTAAAGATGCTAAAGATAATGCCAAATTCTTACATAAAGATAATGTTGATTTCTTATGTAAAAACATTAATGAAGGAACAATTTCTCAATGTAAAAAACAATCATTTGATTATATTATTGTTCGCAGTGAAGAATTAAGTTCAGCAATGAAGCAAAGTTTTGTCTTATCAAAGTCTAAAAATGTTATTTATGTTAGTGATCATCCATCATCACTTGCTAAAGATTTAGAAGAATTAAGCCAATATTTTGAAATTGAATCTATTCTGCCATTAGATACATATCCATACACAGCGAAACTAGAAACAATCGTTAAACTGAAAAGAAAGTAAAAAAAGGACTAAGGTCCTTTTTTTGATTCTTAATGAGAATGAACAAGCAGTTCATCTTTAGAAAGTTCTTTTCCACATTTTTTACAAATATAAACAATTTCAATGTTGCCATCACAGTCTTTATGATGAAGGCATTTATAACTTTTATCAAGGTGACGATCACCCCAAATAATTAATGCATTGAAAATATCATCTAAGTCTTCACTTTTTTTTGTTAAATGGTATTGGTAACGAGGTGGATGCTGTGAATATAAATCACATTTTAATAAATCATCTTCACATAATGTTTTCAAGCGATTAGATAGTAAATTGGTTGGAATACCAGGTAGGTTTTCTTGTAATTCTTTATATGTTTTGTAACCAGATTGAATCGCATGTAATATCAGAAGAGTCCATTTATCACCAATCAAATTTAAAGTTTGAGCAATATTGCATTCAATATCATATTGTTTTTTCATCGTTTTCACCTCATTTGTTTAAAACTTCATGAATCATTGATTCCATAATATCAATATTTAACTGTCCAATTGCATAACCATATGGCTTTCCATCTTTATCAATCATAAAAGATGTTGGTAAACTTGATACCTTAAAGTCATATGAGACTTCTCCATTATCAAAGAGAACGGGCATATTATAACCCTTTTCATCTAAAAATTCTATAATTTCTTGTTGACTTTTTTCTCTACCACCAGGATTAACAATTGTTATAATCGCAACTTGATTACTGTTTTTATATTTATCATAGAGTTTTTGAATTTCAGGCAATTCTCTTTGACATGGTGGACACCATGTTGCCCAAAAATTAACAAAGACTGCTTTTCCTTTTAAAGATGCAAAAGAAACATCTTTTTGATTTTGATCTTTTAAAGTATAAGGGAGAGGAAATTGATTATCTTCAGTAGATTCCTTTGGGGTAGCAACTGGCGCTGATGCATGACTCATATACTGAGAAATATCATTCATTTTACCTGTGATCATAATTATACCGATAACGATAAGAACAATCGCTCCAGCTTTGACAGCAATATTCATCCATTTTTTACGCTTACTTAACCATTCTAATGCTTGATCAGTAAAGAGACCAACAATAAAGAATGGGAGTGTTAAACCAATCGCATAAATAATAACCAAAAGATTACTTACAAGGAAACTACCTGTACTTGTACCTAAAATAAGAATGGATGCTAGGGCTGGACCAATACAGGGAGTCCAGGCAAAGCCAAATGTAAAGCCTAGAATAAAAGCGAAGATAAATTGTGATGACACATGTTTCCTCGTTGTAAAACGCTTTGTTTGACTCAGCTTTTGTGAACGAATAATTCCAAACTGATAGAGTCCAAGCATAATAATAAGAATTCCACCAATTCGCGTCATAAGGGTCATATATTCTTTAAAGAAAGAACTGATCACCTGGACTGATATATTCAATAAGAATATTGCTATAAAGATACCAATAATAAAACATGTTGTGAGTAAGAATAGTTTTTTACGACTAGGTTTTTTGTCATCATGATTTTGACCAGAAAGATATCCTATATATAAAGGAATAAGTGGTAAAACACATGGTGAGAAAAAAGAGAAAAGTCCTTCAAAGAAAACAAGAATAAAATTCATAAATTATCCTTTCAACATCTTTTCTAAAGTAGGATAAGGAACAAATCCTAACTGCTTGTTTATGATATTACCGTTTTTCACAACAAATAAACTTGGAATGGATTGAACATTGAATTTTGCTGCTAATGTAGGGAGAGCATCAACATCAACTTTTACAACTGTTGCTTCAGGATGTTCATCAGCTAATTTATCAATACTCGGTGCTAACATTTGACATGGACCACACCATTTGGCAAAGAAATCTATAAATAATAACTCAGCATTTTGATATAGTTCTAAAAATTCATTTTCATTTGGATGTAATACTTTTGACATAATTCATCTTCCTTTCTTATATATTGAATAAATCATTGAGAGCTTCACTCATTGATGGATGAGTAAAGATGTGATTTCCAATATCCTGATATTTTAAATTTTGATTCATAGCAAGTTGAACAAAGTTAATCATTTCTTCACTATGTTCACATAATAAGACACAACCTAAAATAGCATCTGTTTTTGTATCAATAATAGCTTTTAAGATGCCTTCTGGTTTGCCATCAACATTGGCACGTGGAATCGCAGCTGTTGGTAATTTAGCAACTTTAACATCATATCCTTGAGCAATAGCTTCTTGTTCACTTAATCCAACGCGAGAGAATGTTGGTGAAATAAAGACAGAATAAGGAATATGTCCACGATTGTGAATTGTTCTTGTTTTATTTCCAAAGAGATGATCTTTAACAATACGATAATCATCTAATGAAATATATGTGAACTGTAATCCACCTTTGACATCACCCATTGCATAAATGTGAGGAACATCAGTTTGTAAGTAGTCATTCACAATAACATTTCCTCTTTGATCAACTTGAACATCAGTGTTTTCTAAACCTAAATCAGCTGTATTAGCAACGCGGCCAGTGGCTAATAAGACGGCATCAAAACGATCAATATATCCAACATGATCTTGATTGTATTGAATAACAACTTTTTCACCTTGGTTGCTGACTTCTTGAACACGGCTACTGAATTTAAAGTGTACGCCTTGATTTTCCAAAATATGTTGAATTTCTAAAGCGACATCTTCATCTTCACGTCCGACTAAGCGTTCATTGAATTCAAAGACTGTGACATGACTACCATAACGTGCATACATACTGGCAAATTCTAAACCAATGTAGCCACCACCAATGATTGCCAAATGTTGAGGAAGTTTTGTTTCTTTCATCATCTTATCGCTTGTATAAATATGTTTCGTTTCATGGATTCCTTTTATTGCTGGAATGACAGATTTTGAACCTGTATTAATAAAGATATAATCAGCTGAAATATTGTCTTTTCCATTGATTTCAACGGTATGATTATCTATAAATCTGGCTGTTCCATCAATGATATCTACATTATCTAATTGTGCTAATTTATCATAATTCTTTTGACGTAATTTTGTAATTAAGTTTTCTTTTTGTTCAACAGCTGCCTGATATTCTTTTGTACCTGCTTGAACAATTAAAGATTTAGAAGGAATACATCCTTCATTAATACATGTTCCACCATACATTTGATTTGATTTTTCAATTAAAGCAACTTTTTTACCACGCTTTGCAAGATCTCCTGCCAACGTTTTTCCACCTTTACCAAATCCAATAATAATTGCATCATAATGTTTCATTTTCTCAAGACCTCCTTTGTCTACGATATCACTTTAACATAGTAACTTTATAAAATCAAGTAATATGAATAAATAAAGTATTTGGTTTTTTTTCGTGATTTATTTTTTTCATGTCTTTTATATGGTACAATGAAAACAAAGGAGGGATAACATGATTGTTTCTACATTATCAACTTATCCAGGTAAGAAAGTGGTCAAAGATTTAGGCATTGTTTTTGCGTATGATGATGCTATAAGAATGACTAGGATAGCTATGAATATGGATAAGTATTTAAATCATGCATTAGATTATTTAGGAGAGAAAGCAAAAGAAAGAGGGGCTAATGCTGTTTTAGGAATATGTTTTGATGTAAGAGATACAATGAAACCGATGTTAATGGGGACAGCGGTAATTTTGGAGGATGAAGTATGATTATTTCCGCTTTACCCTATTATAAGGATAATGAAATTGTTGAAGATTTAGGGTATATTTATGCATTTGATGATCAGATGATGTTTTCTAGAACTGTCGATGATAGTATGGAAGAGGCAATGAAAGCACTGAGTCTAAAAGCTAAGAAACGTGGAGCCAATGCTGTTTTAAGTGTCCATGCACTTATTAATGAAAAATCACGTATTATGCTGTGTGGACAGGCTGTTTTATTGGCTGATAAAGAATAAGAGGATTTTGTCATAGTGTGTCATTTGATGGAAAATAACAGAGAATTGGAAAATATTGTTTGTTATTTTTCCTTTTTTTGTCTAATAAATAATTATTGATAAAAAAAACGTTTATTTTGCTTTTCTAAATAAGAAATTGACTCGTGAAAAGGTTCCCAAAATGAAAAGTTGATGTTATAATGTATAAGTAAAAAGATATGGAGGGATACAATGTCGATTTTATCTGGAAAAGGAAAAGTGAAATTAAATGGACAAAAAGGTTTAACAAAAGATAAACCTATTTTATCTATTGAAGCACCTGACGTTGTTTATATTCCCCTTGTTTTGGGAGTCGCAACTGATTTTGATGTTCATGTCAAAGAAGGCGATCATGTATGTATAGGAACAAAAATTGCAACTCGTAAGAGTATGTATGTACCTATCTATTCATCTGTTTCTGGAACAGTTAAGGGAATTGAAAAACGTATGCATGCTTCAAAAAGATTGCAACAGCATATTGTCATTGAAAATGACCATAAAAATGAGAGAGTGAAAGCATATGAAGTGAAAGATCCTGATCGTATGAGTCAAGAGGATGTCTTCAATGCGATTAAAGAATTAGGAATTGTTGGTTTAGGTGGGTCTGGATTCCCAACTTATATTAAATATTCTCATACAGAAAATATTGAAACAATCTTAATTAATGGTGTGGAATGTGAACCATTCTTAACAAGTGATCATCTTGCAATGAAAAGAGATATTAAAGCTTTGTTTGATGGAACACAATATTTAATGAAAGCTGCTGGAGCAAAGAATGCAGTTATTGCGATTAAAGAACATAAACCAGACTTAATGGAATTATTGGTTGAAGAAGCAAAGAATTACAGCAATATTGAACCAAGAGAAGTTCCTGATCGTTATCCAATGGGATGGGAGAGAGTTTTGGTTGAAACTGTCTTTAAAAAAGAATATGATAAGTTACCTGCTGAAATTGGTGTTATTGTTAATAACTCATCAACGGCAATTGCCTTATCAAAAGGTATTCGTAATGGTGAACCAATAACTCATAGAGTTGTGACTTTCTCTGGTAATGGATTGAAAAATCCTCAAAATGTCGAAGTTGCAATTGGAACACCAGTCAACTATATTGTTGAAAAAATTGGTGGCTATATTGATGAAGACTGTGATGGATTCTTAGTTGGTGGTGGACCAATGATGGGAAAATCAGTCATGAATGATACATTTGTGATTTATTCTCATAATAATGCAATTACAGTGATGAAGAAAGAAGACATCAAACCTTTACCATGTTTAAAATGTGGTGAATGTACATTACATTGTCCTGCTCATTTACAGCCAGTACGTATTATGCAAGGTGAAAAAGCAGCCAATGTAGAATTGATTGAAAAATTAGAAGTTGATCGTTGTGTTGAATGTGGTATGTGTACTTATATTTGTCCAAGTAAGATTGAAGTGACAGATATGGTGGCGAAAGCAAAACGTCGTTATCAGTTAGCACAAAAGAGAAAGAATGCGTAGGGAGGATTATATAGATGAAGATTACTTTACAAAGAACATCACCAAATTATCGTCAAAAACTCTCTACACATAGAATTATGAGAGATTTGACAATCGGATTATTAGTGATTGTTGCTTATTCATTATACAATTTATATTATAACTATACATCTAATGAACCATTAATAACAGCTGCTTTAATTTATGGTGTCTCTATTGTTGTGGGACTTGTTACAGAAGCTGTATGGGGATTAGTTCATAAAACAAATGTATTAGAACAAATAAAAAATGGGTTTCCTTGGGTTACATCAATTATTTTTGCATTGACATTACCTATTGGAACACCACTATATGTTGTAGCCATTGGCTCATTTATTTCTATTTTCTTAGGAAAATTAGTATTTGGTGGTTTTGGACAAAATATCTTTAATCCAGCTTTAGTTGGACGTGTGATTGTTCATTTATCTTTTGGTGATAAGTTATTACCTTATATTGAAGCGATGAAAGGTGCAAGTGGTGCTATTGATATTACAACATCTGCAACACCAGCAGCAATGCTTGCTGGAACAAACTGGATGGGTGGCGATGGATTTAGCTATACACTCACTGACTTGTTGCTAGGAAATCATGGTGGAACATTAGGTGAAACATGTATTTGGCTTATCTTATTAGTTGGAATTGTTTTAGTTGTGAGACGTGTTTTTGATGCCAGAATTCCAGTTGCTTATTTAGGTACAATTTTGGTATTAAGTGAAGTCTTTGCATTAGTATGTGGGTTAGATCCTGTAACTTATCCATTAACACAATTATGTTTAGGTGGAGTTGTCTTTGGGGCTGTCTTTATGGCTACTGATCCAGTGACATCACCAACGAGTCCGCTTGGTAAGATTGTTTACGGTATTTGTTTAGGTTTCTTAACAATGATTATTCGTTTGAAAGCCAATTATCCTGAAGGTGTGCTTTTCTCTATTCTTATTATGAATATGTTAACACCACTTATTGATTCATTTATTCTTGGTAGAACAAATACAAGAATGGCAAAACAATGGTTAACTGTTGGACTTTCTTTAGCTATTGCTGGTGGTTGCGTTGCTGGTATTGGTAATGGTATCCAAAGTGATATTGCTGCTGCTGAAGCAAAAGCTGCTGAAGAAGCAAAGAAAAAAGAAGAAGCTGAAAAGAAAAAAGCTGAAGAAGAAGCCAATGCATTTAACTTTAAGGTATTAGAAGAAATTGATGGTGGATACATCATGGAAACAACTGGATATTCTTCTGATAAACCAATGAAAATTGAAGTCAAGATTTCAGGAGATACAGTGAAATCTGTTAAAGTTTTAGAAGCACCAGGTGAAACTGAATATTATGGAGCTGAACTTGTTAAAGGAACTGATAAGGCATCAACAGAAGCAAAAGCTTTCTATGATAAGTTCTTAACTGGAGAATTTAAGACAAGCGATATTGATGGTGTAGATACAGCAACGGGTGCAACAATGACAACAAAAGGAATTGTTAATGCAATTAAAGGTGCAATTGTTATGTCACAAATTGAACGTGAAGTGAAAGGTGACACTTATGTATATACAATCAGTGAAGCTGGATATAGTGCTGATAAACCAATGAAAATGAAGATTACAGTGGATAAAGCAAAAGAAACTGTAACAAAAATTGAATTCTTAGATGCATCAGGTGAAACTGAATATTATGGTGCTGAACTTGTCAAAGGAACTGATAAAGCTTCTGATAAAGCCAAAGCATTCTATGATAAATATTTAGCACAGCCATTCCAATATGCAGATATTGATGGTGTTGATACTTCAACTGGAGCAACAATGACAACGAAAGGAATTGTAACTGCAATTAGAAAAGCAATTGCAGCGACAAAATAGGAGGGTTATTTATGAAGAAAATTATAACATTAGCTCTTTTCCTTGCGGTTGTTGCTGGACTTTCTGGAGCAGCTTTGTCATTTGTTTTTCAAATGACAGATCCTGTTATTCAGGAAGCAAAAATTGCAAGTGAGAAAGAAAACTTAGTTAAGATTTATACATCTGGTGAAGAATTTAAGGCAGTTGAAACAAACTTAACTGATTATCCTGCTATTCAAGGTGTTTATGAAGCGAGCAGTGGTGGAACTGTAAAAGGTTATGTCTATAAATGTAGTGTTGTAGGATATGGTGGAGCAAGTACACCTATTCAATACTTAATTGCTTTAGATCAAGATGGAACTTATAAAGGTTATGAAGTTCTTGATAAAAGTGGTGAAACAAATGGTTTTGGTTCTAAAATTGGCGATGCTGATTTTAAGAACGGTATTGTAGGAAAAAATATTGGTGACTCTATTGATACAATCTCTGGGGCAACAATATCATCAAGTGCAGTTGTTAGTGGTATCGAACAGGCAACTGCTCATTACGAAGAAAATTTGAAATAGGGAGGGAACATAGATGAAAAAATTTGATATCTTCAAAAAAGGTTTACTGATTGAAAATCCAATCTTTGTCTTATTGTTAGGTCTATGTTCAGCTCTAGCAATTACAACAAATTTAACAAATGCAGTTGGTATGGGAATGGCTGTTATTTGTGTCTTAATTATGAGTAATGTGATTATTTCATTATTGAGAAAAATCATTCCTAATGAAATTAGAATTCCTGTCTTTATCGTAATTATTGCCACATTAGTTAAATGTGTACAAATGTTAATGAATGCTTATACTCCTGCTTTATATGAATCATTAGGGGTATTCATTCCATTAATTGTTGTGAACTGTATTATTCTTGGAAGAGCTGAAAGTTTTGCTTCTAAGAATGGTGTCTTTGATTCTTTCTTAGATGCTTTAGGAATGGGATTAGGATATACTTTTGCAGTTGTTGTGATTTCATTCTTTAGAGAATTGATTGGAACAGGAGGATTATCTTTATATAATCCATTTGATGCAAGTCAAGTTATCTTTGAATTTAAGATTATTAGTGATTATGCCGTTTCATTGTTTACACAACCAGCAGGTGCATTTATCACTTTAGGTTGTATCCTTGCTTTTATTCAATTCTTAAGAGTGAGAAAAGAAAACAAAGCAAAGAAAGTGGAGGTAAAATAGTATGGAATTGGTCAGTTTATTTATTGGATTAACTTTTGTGAATAACGTTGTTTTAAGTAAATTCTATGCTGTTTGTCCATTGCTTGGGGTTTCTAAGAAACCTAAGAATGCTTTAAACATGGGATATGCTGTTACATTTGTTATTTTTGTAGCATCAATTGTGACATATGCTCTTTATCATGGTGTATTGGAACTATTAGATATTACTTATTTAGATTTAATTACATTTATCTTGGTTATTGCTTCTTTAGTCCAATTTGTTGAAATGTTCTTAAAGAAAACAAGTCCAGAGATTTATAAATCAATGGGAGTTTATTTACCATTAATTACAACAAACTGTGCTGTTTTGGGTGTTGCATTAGACAATATTAGTGCAGGTTATGGGATTGTACAAGCAGCTGTAGCTGGATTAGCAGTTCCAATTGGATTTACTATTGTTATTTATGTGTTTGCAACAATTAGAGAAAGATTAGATATCGCTAATGTTCCTGAAAGTTTTAAAGGAACTCCAATTGCATTAATTACTGCTGGTCTTATGGCATGTGCACTTGCCGGAATCGCAGGTCTTGTTTAATGAATATTTGGGCGTTTGTTTGGCTAGCCATTTTGGTTGCTGTCTTTATTGGAACGTATTTATTGAATAAAAATACCCCTAAACCTGAAGGGTGTGAAGATATGAGTGAGTGTGGAGGATGCAATAATATAGCATGCTCTCATCACAGTGCTCATCATGAGGAGGAAGACTAAGATGAATATTAGTGCTGTTTTATCATTGGTGGCTATTGGAGCGGTGCTTGGTGCTATTTTAGGTATTGCTAATAAGTATTTAATTGTTGAAGAAGATAACCGCATTGGTGAAGTTATGGAAATGTTACCTGGTGCCAATTGTGGTGGTTGTGGTTATCCTGGATGTTCTGGATTTGCTAATGCACTTGTTGAAGGTGAAGCGAAAAAAGTTTCTGCTTGTGTCGTAAGTAATCAAGAAACAAGAGAAAAAATTTCAACTTATTTAAATGAAACACCAGGGCCAGATGGTCAACCGGTGAAAGTTACTATTTAATCAAGAAGAATGAAGAATCATGAATAAAAATCATGATTCTTTTTTTGAGCAAATTTTTTGTAATTGGGTATACTTAGGTGTAGAATAGTTAGCGAGGTGAATGAGGATGAATGTAACTGATTCGATAAAATATATTGGAGTTTATGATCAAGAACTTGATTTGTTTGAAGGACAATATCCACTTAGAAATGGTGTCACTTATAATTCGTATATAATTATTGATGACAAAATTGCGATTATGGATACAGTTGATCGTAGAGGTAAGGATATTTGGCTTGAGAATGTTGAAAAGGCGCTTAATGGTAGAGAACCAGATTATTTGGTTGTTTCTCATATGGAACCAGATCATGGGGCTTGTGTGCAATACATTGCTGAGAAGTTCCCAAATATGAAAATTGTTGGAAATGTAAAAACATTTGCAATGATTGATGAATATTTTGATTTAAATGAAAACACTAAGCGTGTTCAAGTTAAAGAAGGAGACACACTGCAACTGGGTTATCATACATTACAGTTTATGATGGCGCCAATGGTTCATTGGCCAGAAGTCATGATGACTTATGAGTTGCAAGAGAAAGTTTTATTCTCAGCTGATGCTTTTGGAACATTTGAAAAAATGTCAGAAGATGAAGCATGGGTTGAAGAAGGTAGACGTTATTATACCAATATTGTTGGTAAGTATGGTTTACAGGTCAAGAATGTTTTAAAAAAGGTAAAAAACTTAGATGTTCAAATGATTTGTCCATTGCATGGACCAGTTTTAAAAGAAGAAATCATGCAATATGTCCGTTATTATGATTTATGGAGTACATATACACCTGAAGAAAGTGGTGTATTGATTGCTTGTGCTTCTATTCACGGTCATACGATGGAAGCAGCTCAGTTACTTAAATCAAAATTAGAACAACAAGGTGAAACTGTTGTTTTGCGTGATTTATCAAGAATAGATGTTTCTTATGTCATTGCTGATGCATTTCATTATGATCGTCTTGTTTTGGCAGCTTCAAGTTATGATGGTGGTGTTTTCTGTCCAATGGAGCAGTTTATTCATCATTTGAAAAGCAAAAATTTTCAAAATAGACCTATAGCATTTATTGAAAATGGAACATGGGCACCAAGTGCAGTCAAAACAATGAAAGATATCTTAGGCACTTTAAAAAACATTGATTATATGGAACCAGCAATAACTATTCGAGGAGCTTTAAAAGAACAAGATAAAGATGCTTTAGAAACAATCGCAACAACAATTATGGAAGGTGGATGTATAGATGAAATATGTGTGTGATGTATGTGGATATATTTATGATGAAGAATTAGGAGATCCTGATCAAGGGGTTGCCCCTGGAACAAAATTTGAAAATATTCCTGAAGAATGGGTTTGTCCATTATGTGGTCTAGGAACAGATGTTTTTTCTCTCATTGAAGAATAATATATAAATATTAATAAAGAATTGACCAAGCAGAATATGTTTGGTTTTTTTCATTAAAAAAATGGCTTTACATTTTTTATTGAATATGATATATTATGTTCGTAGCCGAACAAATAGGAAGTGAAAACATGTATAGAGACCCTGTTGGTCATAGGATTAAGACATTAAATAATTTAATGAAACGTGCAATGGATAAAGAGTTTGGTCATCGACCTGATCGTGCAACATTGATGCATACTTGGATTATTGGTTTTTTACAAGACCGTGAAGATTCAAATATAGATACGTTTCAAAAAGATATAGAAGAAGAGTTTTCTATTAATCGTTCAACGACTTCAGAAATGTTAAAATTGATGTGTCAAAAAGGGATGATTGAAAGAGTTGCAGTTGCTCATGATGCCCGTTTAAAGAAAATTGTTTTAACAGAGCAAAGTCGAGAGTTTAATGCCCGTATGTCTCGCCAAATGGAACATATACATGATCGCTTAGTTGATGGTTTAACCGAGTCAGAAATTGAATGTTTTATCAATATTTCGGATAAGCTTATTCATAATATAAAGAATGCACTATAAAATCAGGATAATCCTGATTTTTATTCAATTATATTGTTCGTTAGCAAACAGTTTGGTTACGTACTAAATAAAAGAAAGGATGATCTTATGATTAAAACTTTAATGAAACAAATTAAAGAATATAAAAAATCCTCTTTAGCAACTATATTCTTTGCTGTTATTGAGGTCGTTCTTGAAATTATTATTCCATTATTAATGGCAAGTTTAATTGATAAAGGGATAGAAGCTCAGAATATGGATGCAGTTATTCAATATGGTGCATTTATGTTTGGTATAGCTATTTGTACTTTACTGTTAGGTTTTTTGGCAGGAAAATATGCTGCAAAGTCTTCAACTGGATTTGCTGCAAATTTAAGAGATGCAATGTATACAAATATTCAAACATTTGCATTTTCTAACATTGATAAATACAGTACAGCAGGATTGGTGACACGTTTAACAACTGATGTTACTAATGTTCAAATTGCTTATCAGATGATTATTCGTATGTGTATTCGTGCACCAATGAGTTTGATTTGTGCTTTAGCAATGGCTTTAATGATTAATGTTGAATTAAGTATGATTTTTGTTGGTGCCATTGTTTTCTTAGTCATTATACTTGGAATCATTATGTATAAAGCTATGCATTATTTTAATGAAGTTTTTCCTAAATATGATGATTTAAACGAAAGTGTTCAAGAAAATGTTGTTGGTATTCGTGTTGTTAAATCATTTGTGAGAGAAAAACATGAGAATGAAAAATTTAAAAAAGCAGCACAAAGTATTTATAAAATGTTTGTGAAAGCTGAAGGTATCTTAGCTTTTAATAATCCTGCTATGATGTGTGCAGTATATAGCTGTATCTTATTATTGTCATGGTTAGGTGCAAAAAGTGTTGTTGCTGGAAATTTAACAACAGGAGAGTTAACAAGCTTATTTAGTTATACAATGAATATTTTAATGTCATTAATGATGTTGTCTATGGCTTTTGTCATGATTACTATGTCACTTGCTTCAGCAAGACGTATTGTGGAAGTCATTAATGAAAAATCTGACCTTGTATCTCCACCTCAAGCTTTGACTTCAGTCAAAGATGGTTCTATTGATTTTAATAAAGTGACTTTTTCTTATAAACATGGTGATGGTGAACCTGTTTTAAGAGATGTTGAATTGCATATTCATAGTGGTGAAACAATTGGGATTATTGGTGGAACTGGAAGTGCAAAAAGTAGTCTTGTGAATTTAATTAGTCGTCTTTATGATGTTGAATCAGGTAGTGTTTGTGTTGGCGGTGAAGATGTTCGCTTTTATGATTTAGAAGTTTTAAGAGATGAAGTTGCAGTTGTTTTACAAAACAATGTTCTATTTAGTGGAACAATCCTTCAAAATTTAAGATGGGGAAATGAATCTGCCACATTAGAAGAATGTCAGGATGCCTGTCGTTTGGCTTGTGCTGATGAATTTATTCAAAGATTTGAAGATGGTTATAATACTTATATTGAACAAGGTGGAACAAATGTGTCTGGAGGACAAAAGCAACGTTTATGTATTGCTAGAGCATTATTAAAGAAACCTAAAATTTTAATTTTAGATGATTCAACAAGTGCTGTAGATACAGCTACAGATGCCAGTATTCAAAAATCATTTGAAGAACGTATTCCAGATACAACAAAATTAATTATATCTCAACGTATTTCAAGTGTTCAAAGTGCTGATCGTATTATTGTTTTGAATGATGGTATTGTGGATGGCTTTGATACACATGAAAATTTATTAGCTGGAAATGAAATTTATCAAACAATTTATGAAACACAAATGAAAGGGAAGGAGGAAGCTTAATGAAAAAGCAAAATGTATTAATGCGTTTATTAAAAGATATTTTTAAACAATATAAGATCCATTTGATTATTGTTTTTATTTGTATTATTGGAAATGCTTTTGCAACAGTACAAGGAACATTATTTATGCAGGTTTTAATAGATGATTATATTATTCCTTTGATTGGAAATCCTCATCCTGATTTTAGTGGTTTATTTCAAGCTTTAATACGTGTAGGATGTTTCTTTGGTTTTGGTGTTGTATGTGCTTATTCATTTAACCGTATTATGGTTTCTGTTACTCAAGGATATTTAAGACATTTAAGAATTCAATTATTTGAACATATGGAGTCTTTACCTATTCGTTATTTTGATAGAACATCACATGGTGATATTATGTCAGTCTATACAAATGATACAGATACACTTAGACAATTAATTAGTCAATCGATCCCACAATTAGTATCAAGTGCTATTACAATTGTTACTGTCTTTATATCTATGCTGACTTTAAGTTTACCTTTAACAGGAGTAAGTCTTATCATGTTGTGTGTTATGATGTTTATATCTCGTAAACTGGGAAGTTTATCTGGTCATTATTTTGTACAGCAACAAAATGATTTAGGGAAAGTCAATGGATATATTGAAGAGATGATTTCTGGTCAAAAAGTAGTAAAGGTCTTTAATTATGAAGATAAAGCAATTGAAGGCTTTAGAAAAATGAATGGTGAGTTGCGAGAAAGTGCTTATCAAGCCAATAAATTTGCTAATATCTTAATGCCAGTTACAGTGCAAACAGGAAACATATCTTATATTATTTGTGCAATCATTGGGGCGGTATTAAGTTTAAGTGGCTATGCTGGGATAACGATAGGAACATTAGTATCATTTTTAACTTTAAATAAAAACTTTAATCAGCCAGTTGGTCAAATTTCACAACAGATCAATAGTGTTGCAATGGCACAAGCAGGAGCAAAACGTATTTTTGATTTATTGGATCAAAAAAGTGAAGTTGATGAAGGTGTTGTCACTCTATGCCGTGTGAAATATGAGAATTCTAAGATGATTGAAACGAATGAAAGAACTGGTCATTGGGCATGGCGTCATCCTCGTAGCAATGGAGAAGTTGAACTTGTTCCAATGCAAGGAGATATACGTCTTGAAAATGTTGATTTTGGTTATTTTGATGATCGAATGGTTTTACATGATGTCAGTGTTTTTGCTTCTCCTGGTGAAAAGATTGCTTTTGTTGGAGCAACAGGAGCAGGGAAAACAACGATTACAAACTTAATTAATCGTTTTTATGATATTCAAAAGGGAACAATCACATATGATGGTATTGATATTAAACTGATTAAAAAAGATGATTTAAGACGTTCTTTAGGTGTGGTTTTACAAGATACTCATTTATTTACAGGTACAATTATGGATAATATCCGCTATGGACGATTAGATGCAACTGACGAAGAATGTATTGCGGCGGCTAAGCTAGCGAATGCAGATATGTTTATTAAACATTTACCTGAAGGTTATCAAACAATGCTGACAGGTGATGGAAATCATTTATCACAAGGTCAAAGACAGTTATTGGCAATTGCCAGAGCAGCAGTCGCTAATCCACCTGCTTTGATTTTAGATGAAGCAACCTCTTCGATTGATTCTCGTACAGAAAAACTTGTTCAAAGTGGAATGGATAAATTGATGGAAGGAAGAACAACATTAGTGATTGCGCATCGTTTATCAACAATCAAAAATAGTGATTGTATTATGGTTTTGGAACAAGGGCATATTATTGAACGTGGTAATCATGAATCTTTAATGAAAGAAAAAGGAAAATATTATCAGTTATATACAGGAGCTATTGAAATGGATTAAGGTCGTAAGACCTTTTTTCTTTGTTGATAAATAAGTAAGGCTGTGATAGACTCAATCTATATATAGAAAAGAGGTAATGAGATGTCAAAAATATTAGTTTTAGCAGAAAAACCATCTGTGGGTAAAGATATAGCAAGAGTTTTAAAATGTCATCAGAAATTAAATGGAGCATTGGAAGGAAATCAATATATTGTCACTTGGGCATTGGGTCATTTGGTGACTTTAGCAGATCCAGAAAAATATGATAAACGATATAAAAATTGGAATTTAAATGATTTGCCAATTATGCCTGAACGTATGTCATTGGTGGTTATTCATCAAACAGGGAAACAATATAATGCTGTCAAAACACAAATGTTAAGAAATGATGTATCTTCAATTGTTATTGCAACGGATGCAGGACGTGAAGGAGAATTGGTTGCACGTTGGATTATTCAAAAAGCAGGAGTTAAAAAACCATTAAAGCGTTTATGGATATCATCAGTAACAGATAAAGCCATTCAAGATGGTTTTAAGCATTTAAAAGATGCAAAAGAATATGAAGCTTTATTTTATAGTGCTTATAGTCGCAGTGTTGCTGATTGGTTAGTTGGTATTAATGCAACACGTGCTTTGACTTGTAAATATAACGCACAACTCGCATGTGGGAGAGTCCAAACACCAACTTTGGCTATGATTGCTGCTCAGGAAGATAAAATTCGTCAATTTAAACCTAGGGATTTTTATGGCATTCAAATCAAAACTGATGGAATGATATGGACATGGAGAACTCAAAAAAACGAAACACATCTTTTTGATGAAGAAAAAGTTGATCACATGATAGAGGATTTACAAAATCACTCATTTCAAGTCACAGATATTCAAAAGAAAGCAAAAAAGAAATATTCACCCCAACTCTATGATTTAACAGAATTACAAAGAGATGCTAATAAAATATATGGATATTCTGCAAAAGAAACATTATCCATCATGCAAAATTTATACGAATATCACAAACTACTGACATATCCTCGAACAGATTCACGTTACCTAACAGATGATATTGTTCCAACTTTAAAAGAACGTTTAGAAGCATCATTAGGAGGACATCATGATAATACGATTCAAAAGATTCTTGCAAAACCTATTCAAAAACAATCTCACTATGTTAATAATAGTAAAGTCAGTGATCACCATGCAATCATACCAACTGAACAGCCTGCCTATTTAGGAGAACTTAATGATAGTGAATTAAAAATTTATGAATTGGTCTTAAAAAGGTTTTTAGCAGTATTATTACCACCATATGAATATGAACAAACCACATTAACTGCAACAATTGCTCATCAGTCTTTTTATGCCTCTGGGAAAATAGAAAAAGCTTTAGGCTGGAAAGAAGTTTATGGCCATATTGAAGAAGATGAGGATGATCTTTCACAAACTTTACCTGCTGTAAAAAATGGTGAGTATTTGAAAATAACAGATATGAAAAAAACCAGAGGGCAAACACAACCACCAGCTTATTTCAATGAAGCTTCTTTGTTGTCAGCAATGGAAAATCCAGTGCGTTATATGAGCGGAACTTCACAGGAATTAAATAAAACGCTCATTCATACAGGTGGTCTTGGAACTGTCGCAACAAGAGCTGATATTATTGAGAAATTATTCAATACTTTCTTAATTGAAAAACGTGGGCAAGACATTCATGTAACACAAAAAGGCCGTCAATTATTAAATCTTGTTCCTCATGACCTATGTTCACCAGAATTAACAGCGAAATGGGAAAGTGAACTTGCTTTAATTGCCAAAAGAAAGAAACATTCACAGGAATTTATTAAAGAAATACGTCAATATACAACACAAATCATTGATGAAATTGAAAACAGTGATGCTCAATTTAAACATGATAACCTAACGACCAAAAAATGTCCTGAATGTGGAGAATTGTTACTAGAAGTCAATGGTAAAAAAGGAAAAATGCTTGTGTGTTCATCACGAGAATGTCATTATAAAGAGAGTTTATCGATTGTAACAAATGCCCGCTGTCCTCAGTGTCATAAAAAATTAGAACTGGTTGGCAAAGGTGAAAAGCAGATGTTTGTTTGTAAAACATGCGGATATCGTATAAGTATGAAAGCTTTCCAAAAAGAACGCAATGAAAGAAAAACAGCAGCTGGACGAAGTGATGTTAAAAAGTATTTACAAAAACAACAAAAAGAAAAACAAACAAGTGTTGAAGATTCTCCTTTTGCAGCATTATTGAATTTAAAAGATCAGTTAAAATAGTTTCATGATATTTGGAAATATTTGTGATATCCAAGCACATTCGTTGAAAAATAACATAGTCTATGATAGACTCTGTATAGATTGATACAGAAGTATCATAATAGAGAGTGAAAGGATGATAAATATGTCAAATGTAATACATGCAAATAGTAGTGAATTTAATGATGTCATTGCCAATAATGAATTGGTTTTTGTGGATTTCTTTGCTCAATGGTGTGGACCATGTAAAATGTTAGCACCTAGCATTGAAAAATTAGCTGATGAACATCCAGAAGCAAAAGTTTTAAAAGTTGATGTTGATCAGGAAAATGCTTTAGCAATGCAATTTGGAGTTCAATCTATTCCAACTTTAATTGTGTTTAAAAATGGTCAACCAGCATCTCGTCAAATGGGATTCATGCCTTATGAAGCATTAGAACAAATGTTAAAATAAAGTGATATTTGAAACGGTATAGTTTGCTATATCGTTTTTTTGTATAATTAAAAAAGCAAGGAATTAACCTTGCTGAAGAAGTCTTTTTAAACGCATTTGTGAAGCTGTTTTCAAAATGATATCAGGTTCATTGAGATATTGGGCTAAAACATCTGCATCTTTTAACAGTTCACTATACTCATCATCAATATGTTCTTTATGACTGTGTAAAGCAATCGCATTTAAAATGATTTGTTTTTCTGAATCATTGAATTCATTTAATAAAGAAGTTAACATTTCACTGCTTCTTTTTGCATGTTCAAATGAAGAATGATGAATAAATTGAGCATAGTCATGAAATAAGCCGATAATTGCAGCCAATTCAATATTCAATCCTCTTTCTAAGGCAAGTTTTTGGCATAATGAAGAAACAGCAAGACTGTGAAAATAAGCTCTTTGTTTATAAATACCATGTGTTTTCTCTTCAATAGTTTGATAAAAAATATCTTTTAAATTCTCATATCGATTCATCGTCTTAACCCCTTTGGATATAAATTTTTAGCCTGATGATTGCTTTCTTTGTAAAAAGAAAGTGGATAATCTTCAACAAATAAAACACCATAGCCCGATTGATTGCTACCGGGAATCGATTCACCATGAAGATAGTCTAGAATTTCTTTATCAAATTCATGATATGTATAAGATTGTTTAACATCCTCTTTGTGTAAAGTTCTTGCTAAGGCTAAACTCGGTTCAAAACGATTCTTTTTACATTCACCTAGATAGAGACCATTTCTTAAAACACGTAATCCTTTCAGTTCAGGAAATTGTGGCATAATTGCATAAATATGATTGTTGTTGTCATAGAGATAAGGGGGTGTTTTGATAGAAAGATATTGTTTGAAAAAGTCATTAACGAGTTGCTGATTTTGTTTTGAAATCATCGGTTTGAGAGCTTTGATTTTAACCGGTTTGGCTTCTCCGTGTTTTTGAATAAGAGCAATAAAATGTCCTTCGCCTTGGTAATGATGAGGATATAGACGCACAGCCTCTGGCATATGAACACCTGGCAGTATGCCATGACTCTTATCAAGCGGTATGAGAGAGCAATCATGGTGGTCTAATAAATACTGGATCTGTTGTTCATTTTCAATCGTATTGTATGTACATGTTGAATAAATCAGTTGTCCACCTGGTTTTAATAAAGTCATTGCTGCATCAATCAATTGACGTTGAATATAAGCACATTCATGCACTTTTTCCATTGACCATGTATCAATAGCTGCGTCGCTTTTTCGAAACATCCCTTCACCACTGCAAGGGGCATCTAAAATAATCTTATCAAAAAAACCTACTAATCCTTGAGTCATCTGTAAAGGATCACAATTTGTAACAATAGTATTTTTAAGTCCAAATCTTTCAACATTCTCAGAAAGGATCTTAGCACGCAATAAAACAATATCATTCGTAATCATTAGCCCCTGAGAGGATAAACGACTTGCGACTGCACAGGTTTTTCCACCAGGAGCCCCACACATATCTAAAATATAATCATCTGGCTGAATATCTAAAAAGTGTGAAACAAGCATTGCGCTTGGTTCTTGAATATAATAAAGTCCACATGAAAAAAAAGGCGATTTTCCTAATGGATAGCTTTCATAATCAAAATAATAACCATCTTTTACAACAACATGAGGATGAATATATTGTTGCTTTAAATATTTTAATCCATTTTTTTTAGCTGGATTAAGATAAAAACCCTTAACTGGTGGTTTTTCTAATGCCTGCATAAAATCATCATATTCATCTTTTAATAAATCTTGCATTTGTTCTTGAAATAATTTATTCATTCTTATCACCTTTTATCATTATACAAATCAAAATGAGATGTGTAAACAAAGAATCTATGATATACTGAATTTGGTGATGAAAATGAAAAGATGTGCATGGGCATACAATGATGAATTAAGAGAATATCATGATCATATTTGGGGTCAGCCTCAACATGATGAGGTGATGCTCTATCGAATGTTAATATTAGAAGGGTTACAAGCTGGATTAAGTTGGGATATTGTTTTAAAAAAAGAAAAGGCTTATGAACAAGCGCTTGATCATTTTGAATATGAAAAGATTGCAAAGTACAATGAAGACAAATATCAGGAATTAATGCAAACACCTTTATTGATTAAAAACAAACTCAAAATGAAAGCCATTATAACAAATGCGCAGGCATTTATAAAAGTACAAGATGAATTTAAGAGTTTTGATCATTATATTTGGTCATACGTTAATTTTAAACCAATTAAACACCATTATCATTCTTCATCAGAGGTACCAGCTTTTGATGAACTTTCACAATTGATTTCTAAGGATTTAAAGAAGAGAGGGTTTAAATTTGTTGGACCAACTATTATTTATAGTTATTTACAGGCAATTGGTATTTATAATGATCATGAAATTGATTGTGACTTATATTGACGATTCCTTTTTAAAAATGAATATTGTATAATATAAGTATCTAAGAAATTAAAGGAGGTAATAAAGAAATGAGTTTTCCAAAAGATTTTTTATGGGGTGGTGCAGTTGCTGCCAATCAATGTGAAGGTGCCTATTTAGAGGATGGAAAAGGATTATCAGTTCCTGATATGTTATTGGGTGGAGATGTTCATACACCAAGAACTTTCTTACCAAAAACGGATCTAAATGCTTTCTATCCAAGTCATGAAGCCATTGATTTTTATCATCATTACAAAGAAGATATTGCTATGTTTGCTGAGATGGGATGGAATGTTTTTAGACTTTCTATTAACTGGGGACGTATCTTCCCTAATGGTGATGATGACGAGCCAAATGAAGCTGGTTTAGCATTTTATGACAAAGTTTTTGATGAATGTCATAAATATGGAATGGAACCATTAGTGACTTTATGTCATTATGAAATTCCATGGAATATTGTGACAAAATATAATGGTTTTTCTGATCGTCGCGTTATTGATTTATTTGTTAAATATGCAACAACTTGTTTTGAACGTTATAAAGACAAAGTAAAATATTGGTTAACATTTAATGAAATTAATATTCCTTGTATGGGGGAAGGTGGTATTGGTAATCTTTATGGATTAGGAATAATGGATAAAGATGATGTCAATGCAGATCATCGTATTCCATTAAATGAATTAAAATCTAATGATCAAATAACATTTATGGCTTTACATAATGAATTTGTCGCAAGTGCTTTAACTGTGAAAGCAGGACATGCGATTAATCCTGATTTTATGATTGGAAACATGATTGCTCATACAACACTTTATCCTTTAACACCAAATCCAAAGGATATTATGGCTGCTTTTGATGAAGAAAACTTTAAAAACAATTTCTGTGGTGATGTTCAGGTACGTGGAGAATATCCAAGTTTTATGTTTAGATATTTTAAAGAACATGGAATTGATACTTCGTTTATTACAAAAGAGGATAAACAGATTTTAAAAGAGGGAACAGTGGACTTCTATACATTCTCTTATTACATGTCTAACTGTGTAACTGTTGATGAAAATGCTGAAAAGACACAGGGAAATATGTCTGTAGGAGCAAAGAATCCTTACTTAAAAGCCTCTGATTGGGGTTGGCAAATCGATCCTGATGGATTAAGATATACTTTAAACGTTTTACATGATCGTTATCCAAAAACACCATTAATGATTGTCGAAAATGGTTTTGGTGCATTTGATAAGGTAGAAGCAGATGGATCTATTCATGATGATTACCGTATTGATTATTTCAGAGGACATATTCAGGCTATGAGTGAAGCGATTGAAGATGGTGTACCTTTAATTGGTTATACAACTTGGGGTCCTATTGATTTAGTTTCTGCGGGAACTGGACAATATGCAAAACGTTATGGTTTTATCTATGTTGATAGACATGATGATGGAACAGGAGATTTTTCAAGAAGTAAAAAAGATTCATTTTACTGGTATAAAAAAGTCATTGCTAGTCATGGTGAAGATTTAGATTAATCATTAAAAACCAATCTCTTATGGGGATTGGTTTTCCATATAAATTAATCATAATTTCTATTGCATTTTATAAAAATATATAATATAATAATTGAGCAGTTCGCATTGCCCGAGTGGCGAAATTGGTATACGCACAGCACTCAAAATGCTGCGACTCGCGTCATGTCGGTTCGAGTCCGACCTCGGGCACCAATACTTATATGAAAGACTTTCTTTATGAGAAGGTCTTTTTTTGTTTTTGGTTTCAATATTCTTTATAAACTATTTATG
Organism: Candidatus Stoquefichus sp. SB1; assembly: GCF_001244545.1. Lineage (NCBI taxonomy): Bacteria > Bacillati > Bacillota > Erysipelotrichia > Erysipelotrichales > Erysipelotrichaceae > Candidatus Stoquefichus > Candidatus Stoquefichus sp. SB1. Next base: position 1,037,844 of record NZ_LN852696.1, read on the forward strand.
CATTATTCATGAGAATAAAGGTGATTTTCATCAATAATCAATTAAATTTGTTGAAAAATGTTATCCTATAGATAGATAATGTTTTACAAATTTAGACAAAAACAGATAAGAACTGATACGCAAAAATTCTTATATTCGTCTTTTTTTTGCTATAAAAGTATAAACTTCTTAGGAAATATATCGTTTTATAGTAGAATGGAGTTAGGAGGTAACGTATATGATATTAGAACGTGTTGTAAATTGTATTGATGAGGTCTATAAGGATATTTTAAAGAGTCCGTCAGTGAATATTCAAAAATGGATTCATCAGTTTCGTGAGGAAATGGATGATCAGGAAGTTGAGGGAATGATTAAAAAATCAATTATAGCATCACTGACTTTATGTATGTCTCAAGGGATTATTGATGATGATTTTTTTGAAAGTGCATTAATTCAAAATTTTGACTTTATTATTCAAAAATTACCAAATATGAAAAAAAGTATGTTATTAAAAATAGAATTAGTGGGATTAGAAAAACAAATTTATCGTGTTATGAAAGTGCCTTATGGCATTATATTGGCTGATTTAGCTTATCTTATTTTGGCTTCTATGAATGCTGATGGGAGTCATTTGTTTACTTTGAAAATCGATGGTGTGCGTTATGGGTGTGATGCATGTGATGAGGACTTTATTGAGGAATATGCAGCAGATGTAACAATTCCTGAATTAGAGCTTGAAAAAGGTGATCAATTTGAATTATGGTATGATTTTGGTGATGATTATTTCTTTCATATTGATATTATTGATATTGAAGAACATGATCAGTTACAATCTTTTGAAGATTTGGAAATTATTGATGGAAACGGTTATGGTATTTGGGAAGATGCACATCGTTTGTTAGATTTGTATTATATGAATCGTAAGGAATTTTTAAAGACAATTGATGAGTATGGTTTATCAGATGAAGATTTTATATTTGAAGAGTTTGATATTGATACATATAATGAAATGTTAATTGATGATTTTGAATATTTAAAGATGGCTTATGAAATGCCAGAAGAAATGGAAATATAAAAAACTTGACTTAGAGTAGGCTTTAAGTTGTATACTTAATCATAGGAGGTTAAGTATGATTTATAAATTTGAAGTTTTGATAACACCTTTTCAATTATCTCGAACAATTCATTTGTATTTGCCAGATAATTATGAAGAAAGTGATGAAAGATATCCAGTGATTTATATGTATGATGGTCATAATTTGTTTCGTGACCAAGATGCAACATATGGAAAATCATGGGGAATGGAGACGTTTTTAAATAACTATGATAAACCTTTTATTGTTGTAGGCATGGAGTGTAATCATGAAGGACAAAAACGTTTAGATGAATATTGTCCCTATGAAGTTGAAAATGCCTACTTTGGTAAGATTCAAGGACAAGGTAAGCCGTTTATGCAATGGGTTGTTGATGAATTAAAACCATATATAGATACTCATTATCGAACAATTCCATTTCGTGAATGTACAATGATAGGAGGCAGTTCAATGGGTGGTCTGATGGCTTTATATACAGTTATCAAGCATAATGATATTTTTTCTAAGGCGGCCTGTTTATCATCAGCAATTGGATTTTGTTTTCATGAATTGCAGGATGAATTAAATCAAGCCAATCTGCAATCTGATACCAAGATTTACATGGATTGGGGAAGTGAAGAATCACGTCATAAACGTGGACTTGCCTATGCCACTTCACAGAATCTTGAAATGTCTCACCAACTTGTATTAAGAGGTGCTCAAACATATCCTCATCTTATCATTAATGGAAAACACAATGAAGCAACTTGGGAGAAACAGATTCCTATTTTCATGGATTATTTATGGAAATAAAAGTATAAAAAAGTTTTTACGTCTAAGAGGTTATTAACAAGACTGGTTGACTGGTTTTGTTGATAACCTTTTTTGCATGATATCAAAAAAGTGACTAAAGACTTGGCGTCTTTAATCACTCATATTTTCACTCTCTTATAGATAATGATATATTATTCAGTTTTTGTTTTTTTAGCTTCAAGCCATAACATATGTAGAACTTCAATCAGCATTTTACGTGTTTTGGAATCAAGTAACGTTAATTCTTTGATAGCATTTAATATATGTTTATAAGAAATGTGTGATAAATCAGTAAAGGTATAAAGATCTAATGAATCAAAGAGTCCAAACATGGCTTCTACAAATTGATGTTTTTCTTCATTGGTTAATTTTTCTAAGAAAAGAATGACTTTGATTGCAAATTGTACACTTTCAAAAGATAATTCATCATCAACAAAATGCTGTGGTGCCACTTCCCATGAAAAGCCGTTGTGCTGTAACATGCCAGTATAATGACTATGAACAACAGTATATTGTTCTTCGTGACCGAGGACAATGCCAAAAAAAGAATAGTGAGGTATATAGCTATGAATACGTGGTAACATGTCTTTATATTGTGATGAGACCATAATTTCATCCTGAAATCCTGGCCCATCAAAATTATCAACTTTAATGATTCGCTTTTTTGTATCATTGTGCGTAAAACAGGCAGCATACATAGCAAGATTTCCACCTTTAGAATGACCTACTAACCATAATGGACAATTCTTTTTGTATTGAAAATGTTTTTTTATTCTTTGAAATAAAGATGAATCAAGATGTCTATTTTTTAATGATTCAATCAATGAAGTGTTATTTTGATACTGTGAAATATAGTGCAGATATTCAGCAGAAGATATTTGTGCTGGAACAACATTTTCACATAGCATTAAAAAATCTTCATGCCATCCAACGAGAGTATCATCTGTACCACGATAGGCAATCACTAATCTTTGATCCTCAAGCTGCAAAGTCATTGCTGAAAATTGTTTAATCAGTTCTTTATCAATATCATTAATATAACTAAGAATACGAATGTTTTGATAACGAAGAGAATGTGCCATCTTTTCAAAAAGATAATGACTTTCAATAAGAATGGAAGAGAGTTGCATTTCATCTAATGATTTATTTCTATGAACATAAAGTTCATAGACTTCTTTTAAAGTATATGACTTTTCAAAATCCAAATCAATTAAACCATCTAAATTGACATAAGCGAATTCACTAAAAATCAGTGCATCTACTTCATTGTATGGAAAATCAATTGGAGAAAGATCACCACGTAAATCTACATAATCGTAAATTGTGTTTTTCATAAGCACCCTTCCTTTCATAATGAAACCTATTCTACATGATTTTTGAATAAAAATCAAATAACTAAAAATAAGATATTTGGTGTCTAAAAAAGAGATAATTTGCCAAAATATATAAAATGTGATACTCTTACAAAAGAGGAAGTGAAAAAATGAAAGCGTTTGATAATAAATATTTAAAAAGAATTGTTTTTAGTATTCAATTGGTTTCTTTATTGGTATTATTGAGTGTGGCTTATACGGTCCAACTTATACCAGTAAAATATTTAATTATTGTAAGTATTGTATTGATTTTATTGTTGGTTGGAGAATATTTTTTTATATTTTATAAAAAGCCACGAAGTAAAAGATCATTAATAACGCAAATAATGAGTGTTTTGTTAAGTTGTGTCATGGTTGTAGGGGCTTTTTATATTTATAAAACAAGACAAATTGTTGATTTAATGACAGAAAGTAAATTTCAAACAAGAGCAATTTCTGTGATTGTTTTAAAAGATTCTGCTATTAAAAATGTTGAGCAATTGCCTAAACATCAAACAGGTTATATTTCTTCAATAGATGCACAAACAATGACTTATACAATTGATCAATTGAAAAAAGATATTGGAGATATTCAGTTAAGTGATTATAAAGATTTTACTAAATTGGTAGGCGCTCTTTATGATCAAAAAGTTGATGCGATTATTTTAGATGAAGCGTTTAGAAGTTTGGTAGAACAAACACATGATGCTTTTAATGATGAAACACGTGTCATCTATCAGGTGAAAAAGGATGAAAAGGCTGTCAGTGCAAAAAATGTAGATGTTACTGAGAAACCATTTTTGGTATTTATTAGTGGTAATGATGAATATGGTGATTTATCTGCTGTTTCACGTAGTGATGTGAATATGCTAGTTGGTGTGAATCCAAAAAATCATCAAATTCTTTTAATTAGTATTCCTCGTGATACATATTATCCTTTGCATATGAATGGTCAATATGATAAATTTACCCATGCCGGTATTTATGGATTGCAAGAAAGTGTCAATACTTTACAAGATATCGTCAAAGAAGATATTAACTATTATGCCCGTATGAATTTTACTTCTTTTATTAAAATTGTTGATGCATTAGGAGGAATTACTGTTAATTCACCAGTTGCTTTTACAACTAAAATTGGTAAATATGAAATTAAAGAAGGAGAAAATAAGCTGAATGCAAAACAGGCGTTATCATTTGTAAGAGAAAGAAAATCTTTTGTAGATGGTGATTTTGCACGTGGACGTAATCAGCAGCGTATGATTTCAGCCATTGTTAAAAAGGTTTGTTCACCAGCTATCTTAACATCTTTTTCAGCTGTTTTAGATACTGTAAGTCAAAGTGTTGAAACAAATTTTTCTAGTCATGAAATCAACGCATTGGTTCAAATGCAGTTATCAGATATGCCTTCTTGGGATATTCAGTCATATCAAATATCTGGGGTTCCTAATACATTGCCTTGTTATTCAATGGGAGGTATTAGTGCTTCAGTTGTTCAGCCATCCCCAGCATCTATCAAACAAGCTACAGAATATATAGATGCTTTAATGGCAAATCAAAAAATCCAGACGGATGCTGGAGATTTAAATCAGTAAAAAGGAGATATTATGAAAGAAACGCTATTATTATACCATATGCCCCAATCTATTTTAGAAAAGATAGAAGACATTGCTAAACAATTACATATTGATATTCAAATCATTGATGATTCTCAAATTCATGAAACGATGGGATATCTTTTATCAATAGAGGGTTATCCAGCTTCAAAACCTCAAGATAAACCAGAAGATATGAATCAGGAATTTATCTTCTTTGCTGGTATGAGTGATCAGCAATTGGATATTCTTTTACAATTATTCCAGATGAATGATATTCCTAAAATTCCCTATAAAGCAATGTTAACAAAACATAATATGAACTATACTTTTATTCAATTATATAAAAGTGTTCAAAATGAATATTGGCAGATGTCACAAATGAGTAGAACTGATTAGTTCTACTTTTTTGCTAAAAAAATCCTAAGCAGTTGCATACTTAGGATCACAAGTTAAATTCATTTGTAGATTTCTGAGGGTTGCCATATCTTTATTGCTAAGAATAACAGTTGAATGTATTTCGCAATCTTTTAACAATGGTAAAACCTCTAAACATTTTTTTGCATTAGGTTCAGTTGATGAAGCAATTGTAAGTGTTAATAAAACTTCATCAATATCTAATAGCGGATTTTTAATATTCAAATAATCATTCTTTAATGAAAGAATAGATTGCAGCATAGCAGGAGAAATTAATTCAATTTCCTGATGAATGCCAGCTAGATATTTCAAGGCATTCAATAATGCCGCACTAGAAGAACGTAATAATGAAGATGTTTTTCCACTAATCAGTTGTCCATCATTTAATTCAATAGCACAAGCAGGAACTTGCCTGATTTTGGCAACTTCTTTAGCCACAATTGCACATTTACGATTTTTCGCATCAACATTTGCCTGTGATAATAACATTTGCATTTTTTCTAATGATTTGTTGTTGATTTTACCCATTAGAAAATCAACTTGCGCATGATAATAACGTCTGACAATTTCTCGACAACTTGCATCTTTAGCGGCTTCATCATCAATAATTGCATAACCAGCCATGTTGACACCCATATCAGTTGGTGAAGCATAAGGTGATTCACCAAATATTTTTTTAAACATAGCATTTAAAACTGGGAAAATCTCGATATCACGATTATAATTGACAGTTGTTTCGTTATATTTTTCTAGATGGAATGGGTCAATCATATTCACATCATTTAAATCAATTGTTGCTGCTTCATAGGCTAAATTGACAGGATGCTTTAATGGTAAATTCCAAACTGGGAAAGTTTCAAACTTTGCATAACCAGCATGAATACCATGAAGGTGTTCATGATATAATTGAGATAAGCAAGTTGCCATTTTTCCTGAACCAGGTCCTGGAGCAGTCACAACAACCAAAGGTTTAGAAGTTGTGATATAATCATTTTTTCCAAATCCCTCAGATGAAATGATATGATCAACATCATGAGGATAACCTTCAATAGGATATTGCATAAAAACTTTTATCCCACTGTTTTCAATTTTTTTCTTAAATGTATCAGCAGCATTTTGATGCTGATATTGAGTAATTGTGACACTACCAACATATAAACCAACACGGTTGTATTCACCAATTAATCGTAACACTTCATCATCATATGAAATTCCTAAATCTCGTCTCACTTTATGACGCTCTAAATCTTTTGCACAAACAGCGATAATGACTTCTACTTTATCTTTTAAGGTAAGCAACATCTTTAGTTTACTGTCTGGTTCAAAGCCAGGCAAAACACGTGACGCATGATTATCATCAAAAAGCTTACCACCAAATTCTAAGTATAATTTATTATCGAATTGGTCAATTCTTTCTTGAATATGTTTTGATTGTAATTCTACATATAATTCATTACTAAATGCCTTTTTCATTCTCTTTCACTCCTAGATTTCATTATATAGAAATTGGATTGAAGATAAAGAAAATAATAAGATTTTGTCAAAATAAGAAATATTGTTTATTGTCAAAAATCTTGCATTTCAGTTTTTGGTGAGTTGTTATTGAAAAAGAAATGTGGTATATTGTAAAAGATAGAATATGTATAAAGGAGTCTAATTATGTTTACGATGATATTTTTGAGAATAGTACTAAATTTTATTGTAGCGTTTGTACTTGTCATGGTTGCCATGCCTAAGTCTATTCAATATTTAAAAAAGTTAAAGTTTGGTCAGGTAGAAAGAGAAGAAGGACTAGAGTCACACAAGGCAAAAGGTGGAACACCAACAATGGGGGGGATTGTCTTCATTTTATGTTCTGTTTTGGTTGTCTATGTATTGAATTTTTCATTTTTACAAAATCCTTATGTTCATTTAATGACATTTGCATTTGTGGGATTTGGATTGATCGGTTTTTTAGATGATTATTTAATTGTTGTCAGAAAGACAAATGATGGATTAAAGCCATTATATAAATATGCCTTACAATCAGTTGTTGCGATTGCATTTTATATTTTAGCAAAATATTTTATTCCTGATTTTGATACAGCAATTTCTATTCCTTTATTACATATAAATGTAGATTTAGGATGGTTTTATCCAGTTTTAGTTTATTTCATGTTTACTTCTGGTAGTAATGCTGTCAATCTTACAGATGGATTAGATGGTTTAGCGACAGGACTTTCGATGATTGCAACATCTGTTTTTGTTATTTTTGCAATTATGAATAAAAACTATGAAATTGCTATTTATGCTATGATTATTGTTGGGGCTTTACTTGGATTTATGTATTTCAATTATCATCCAGCACGTATTTTTATGGGGGATACTGGTTCTCTTGCATTAGGAGGAATGTTAGCAGCATTAGCTGTATTAACAAATCAGGAATTATTATTTATTTTAATTGGTGGTGTTTTCTTAATGGAAACATTATCAGTTATTATCCAGGTTGTTTCTTTTAAAACAAGAGGAAAAAGAGTTTTTAAAATGGCTCCTATTCATCATCATTTTGAAATGTTAGGATGGAGTGAACAACAGGTTGTCATTTCATTTTGGTTTTTAGGTTTTATTTGTGGCATTATCAGTATTGTGTTGGGAGTTATGTAAAATGCTAAAAGGAAAAAAAGTTTTGGTCTTAGGATTAGCCAAAAGTGGACAGGCAGCTGTAGAGTTACTTATGGCTATGCATGCGACAATTACAGTTAATGAATTTGCGACGCAGGATAAAATAGCTTGTTATGATGAGTATGTTGCTCGTGGTATTGAAATGGTTGTTGGTGGACATCCTGCTGAATTATTTGAAAGAGATTTTGATTTTGTTGTTAAAAATCCTGGAATTAATTATCATAAACCATTTGTTTTAAGGTTAAAAGAAAGAGGTATTCCAGTTTATACCGAAATTGAATTAGCATATCAGGTTTCAAAATCTCAGAATTATATTGCAATTACCGGAACAAATGGGAAAACCACAACAGTGACTTTAATAAATGAAATTTTAAAGAATGCCACTCGTCGTGTTTGTCTAGCTGGTAATGTAGGTATTCCATTATCAAAATGTGTTTTAGAAAATGATTTATGTAATCAAAGTGGTTTTGATATCGTTTTAGAAATGTCTAATTTTCAATTATTAGATATTGCAACATTTCATCCTCATATTTCCACAATTATCAATTTAACACCAGATCATTTGGACTATATGGCATCGTTAGATGAATATTATGCTTCTAAAACACGTATTTATATGAATCAAAATTCTGATGATTATTATTTAGAAAATAAAGATGATCCAATCTTACAGGAATATTTATCTCGCTATCCATGTCCAGCACAAAAGATTTCTTTTTCATTAGAGCAAGAAGCAGATTGTATGCTTAAAGAGAATGCAATTTATTATCAGGGAGAGCATATTATTGATTTAGATGAAATTAAAATTGTTGGTCGACATAATCTTCAAAATATGATGATTGCCATTTGTTCATGTCTTTTATCAGGTGTTGATATTCCTTGTATTCATGATACATTGGCCTCATTTACTGGGGTTGAGCATCGAATTGAATTTGTAAGAGAATATCAGGGTGTAAAATATTATAATGATTCAAAGGCGACTAATACGGATGCAGCAATCATCGCATTAAAAGCCTTTGAAAAACCTGTTATCTTATTAATGGGTGGTCATGAAAAAGGGTTGGATTTGACGGAAATGTCAACTTATCAAGATCATATTTCTCATTTGATTTGTTTTGGTGATGCTGGTAAAAGATTTGCTGAAGAAATGAAATGTGCACATACTGAAATTGTTGAGCATATGAAAGATGCTATTATTAAAGCCAAAGAATTAGCTCAAGATGGTGATATTGTCTTGCTTTCTCCATCAACCAGTTCATATGATGAATTTAGTGGTTATGAAGAAAGAGGGAATATTTTTAAACAGATTGTGAATGATTTGAAATAAGAAAGCTGAAGAGCTTTCTTTTTGCTTACATTTTTGTAAGTCAAAAGTCAATGAAAATCATGTATAATAGAGAAAGAGGTGATACATATGAAGAAAATAGTCATTGTAGAAGATGATCAGGAACTATGTCAAGAGTTAAAACTATTGCTAGAAAATGCTGGCTATAACGGGATTGTCTTAGAAGATTTTCTTAATGCCAAGCAAACTATTTTAAATGCTCATCCTGATTTGATATTATTAGATATTGGTATTCCTTATATGAATGGTGAAATATTATTAAGAGAATTAAGAAAAGAGAGTCAAGTTCCTGTGATTATGGTAACCAGTCGAAATAATGAAACAGATGAAGTTTTAAGTATGAGTTTTGGGGCTGATGATTATATTAGTAAACCCTATAATCCAACTTTATTATTACTCAGAATTGAAGCGGTTTTAAGAAGAGTGAATCATTCATTCAATTCATTAACATATCATGATTTATTATTGATACCAGAAAGAGGTGTTTTAAAATATCATGATGAGTCACTTATTTTAACCAAGAATGAGATGCTGATTTTAAAATATTTAATGACAAATCAGGGCAAGATCGTAAGTCGAGAAGAACTTATGATGGATTTATGGGATAGTGAGGAGTTCGTTGATGATAATACGTTAACTGTTAATATCAGTCGTTTAAGGCATAAACTAGGAGCATTTGGATATCGGGATGCAATTGAAACAAGAAAGGGATTAGGGTATATACTAATATGATGACATTAAAAGCATATCTAAAAGATAAAAGTATTCATGGCTTGATGATGCTGATTATGTTGTTGCTGATATGGTCTATGATGATGGCTTTTCAGTTGAATCGTGCACTTATTTTATCAGTTATACTGGTGATTATTTTCTTTATGATGATAATCATTGTTTATGATTATCAAAGACAAATTTCTTTTTATCGTTTTTATCAAAAACAATTAGAACAGTTAGATAAAAAATATTTGATATGTGAATTGTTAAGAGAACCAGATTTTTTAACTGGTCAAATCCTTTATCAATCACTCTATGAGATTAATAAATCTATGTTAGAAAGAATTAATGAATTAGATATTCAAGTCAATGATTTTAAGGATTATGTAGAAATGTGGATTCATGAAGTCAAAATACCATTATCTCATTTAACACTAACTGTTCATAATCATAAAAGTGATGTGAGTCCACAAATCTTAGAACAAGTCCGTAAATTAGAAAACCAGGTTGATCAAGTGCTCTATTATGTACGTTGTGAAAATAGTCAAAAGGATTATTTGATCAAAAGTTCTTCTTTATCTAAGATTGTTAAAAATGTAATTATGAAAAATAAAGATTATTTTATTTATCATCAATTAAAATTGAATTTACATGATTTAGATAAAACAGTTTTAACAGATTCAAAATGGTTAGAATTCATCATTAATCAAATTATTAATAATAGTTTTCAATATAGTCAAAATCAAAATGAAGCAACTATAGAAATATTTGCATTAGAGGATAATGATCAAGTCATTTTAACAATTCTAGATAATGGAATAGGAATTTGTGACCAGGATTTACCACGTGTATTTGAAAAGAGTTTTACAGGTTATAATGGCAGAATTCTTAAAAAATCAACGGGTATGGGTCTCTATATTTGTCAACGGATGTGTCAGCGTTTAGGTCATCATATTGCGATTGAATCTGTTCAAAATGAATATACAAAAGTGATGATTGTCTTTCATAAAGATCACTATTATGATGTTGTGAAATAAGATGACAAATCTGTAAGGTTATGTTATATGAATCGATGGTTAAAATGAACAAAATGATAGATAATGAGGATGACAAAGGAGGAAGGTCTAATGGAACCTATTTTAAGAATTGAAAATATAGATAAATATTATGGAAACAAATCTAATTTAACAAAAGCCTTAAGTCATCTTTCATTAAATGTAGATAAGGGCGAATTTTTAGCAATTATGGGAGCAAGTGGCTCAGGAAAGACAACTTTATTGAACTGTGTTTCAACCATTGATAAAGTCACAGCTGGACATATATATGTAGGAAAGACAGATATTACTCATCTAAAAGGAAATCATTTAAATCGTTTTAGAAGAGAAGAGTTAGGTTTTATATTTCAGGATTTTAATTTATTAGATACGCTTACTGCTTATGAAAATATTGCACTGGCTTTATCTATTCAAAAAATCCCAGTCAAAGAGATTCAAAAGCGTGTTCATGCTATGGCAGAAACTTTGAATATAAGTGATGTTTTGGATAAATATCCTTATCAAATGAGTGGTGGACAAAAGCAACGTGTTGCTTCAGCAAGAGCATTAATTACAGATCCAAAACTGATTTTAGCAGATGAACCAACAGGAGCACTTGATTCACAATCTTCACAAATGTTATTAGCAAGTCTTAAAAAATTAAATGAACAATTACAGACAACGATTTTAATGGTCACACATGATGCTTTTAGTGCAAGTTATGCAACACGTGTTGTCTTTATTAAAGATGGATCTATCTTTAATGAACTCAGAAGAGGAAATCAAGAGCGTAAACAGTTCTTTGATGCTATTATTGATGTTGTGACATTACTTGGAGGGGATTAATATGTTATTGAAACTCTCTTTAAGAAATATTCAACGTAGTTTTAAAGACTATACTATTTATTTTATGACGCTTATTTTAGGAGTTGCTATCTTCTATTTATTTAATTCAATTGAAAGTCAAACAGTGATGATGGATGTTTCATCTTCAACACGTGAATTGATTAGTCTTATGGTTAATATTCTTTCTGGAGTCAGTGTCCTTGTTTCTTTTATTCTTGGCTTTTTGATTGTTTATGCAAGTCGTTTCTTAATGAAACGTAGAAATAAAGAATTTGGTATATATATGACTTTAGGAATGGGGAAACGTCAAATCTCAACAATTCTTTTATGTGAAACATTCTTGATTGGCATCATTTCTCTAGCAATTGGCTTGGTGATTGGGATTGCTCTGTCACAATTGATGAGTATCTTTGTTGCAAGTATGTTTGAAGCAGATATGACACGTTTTGAATTTGTTTTCTCAACTTCAGCAACGTTAAAGACAATGTTGTATTTTGGTGTGATTTATTTAGTTGTTATGATTTTTAATGTTTTCTTTATTGGTAAACAAGAATTAATTGATTTATTATTAGCACATCGTAAAAATGAAAATGTGAAAATGAAAAACATGTGGTTATGTAGCGCCATCTTTTTAATAGGTGTAACAATGTTAGGATATGCTTATTATTTAGTGACTGCAGGTGTTACGAAACTTGATACAGCAGATAAGATTTTTATTCCTATTGGACTTGGGATTGTTTCAACATTTATGATTTTTTGGTCTGTTTCAGGTTTTGTTTTAAAACTTTTTATGGCTCATAAGAAAACTTATTATAAAGGTTTAAATACTTTTACATTAAGACAATTTAGCAGTCAAATGAATACGACTGTATTTTCAATGGGAATGATTTGTTTAATGTTGTTTGTTACTATTTGTGTTCTTTCAACTGGTATTTCTTTAAAAAATGCAACAACAGCAAATTTACATGAATTATCACCTGTTGATATATATATTGAAAAAAATTGGGATCTTAAAGGCAATAAAACAAATGGTAAACCTTATAGTCAAGTTGATATCAATGATTCTCATATCCCTATTTCTGAAACTTTAGAAAAGTTAGATTTTTCTGTTGATGAGAATTTAAAAGATGTTGTGAGTGTGAATGTTTATGCAACCAATGATTTGACTTTTAAAGATACTTTGGGAGATTATGCTTCTGAAGTCCATTCACAAATGCCTTATTTAAGATTAGACTCGGCAGAAGCGATTATGCGTTTAAGTGATTATAACAAAATTGCTAAAAGTTATGGAAAACCCACACTTCAACTGCAAGATAATGAATACATTATGGTTGCTAATTTTAGTGGGATGATTCCTTTGAGAAATGAAGCGTTAAAAAGAGGGACACAAATTAAATTGTTAGGAAAAACATATTCTCCAGCAATTAATGAATGTCAAGATGGTTTTTTAGTACCTGGTGCAAATCGAAGTAATGGTGGCATTATTGTTGTGAATGATCAAGCTGTTAATGAAACAATGAGAGAAGAAAATATTTTGATTGCAAATTATCGAGCTAATGATGAAGTGACAAGACAAGCAATTGAAAACAAAGTCTTGTCTTTAAATCAACATCCTTATGCAAAAGGATTGACAAATTTAGATGAAATAACGAAAATCAGTGTTTATGAAAGCAGTATTGGTATAGGAACAATGGTTACATTTATTGGAATCTATATTGGTGTGATTTTCTTGATATCTAGTGCAGCTATTTTGGCATTGAAAGAATTAAGTGAAAGTGCTGATAATAAGGAAAGATATATGATGTTAAGAAAAATTGGGACAGATGAAGGAATGTTAAATAAGGCTTTATTTATGCAGATATTCTTATTCTTTATGGCCCCATTGATTTTAGCAATCATTCATTCACTTTTTGGAATTGAATTCTGTAAATTCTTCCTGCAGTCATTTGGTGAAGAAAATTTACTTCCTTCGATTGCAATGACAACAATCTTTATTATCGTGATTTATGGAGGATATATGTTATTAACATATCTGACAAGTCGTCAGATGATTAAAGATAAATAAGACTATCATTTTGTTTGTTATGAAAATGATGAAATTTTGAGAAGATATGAAGATATCTTCTTTTTTGTTGTTATTAATCATATAAATAAAATGATGGAGGAGTTGCCATGAAAACAAAAAGGATTACAGTCTTAACTTTAATAATTGTTGTTTTTGGATTGATAAGTGTTTATAGCTCATCGCATGTTTGGGCACTCTATAAATATGATGATTCATTATATTATATTAAACGTCAAGCTATTTTTGCTTGTATTGGTGTCATTGCAATGTATGTCACATCCCGAATTGATTATCATCTTTATAAAAAGTATTATAAGCCAATTATTGGCGGATGTTTTCTTTTGATGATTTTGGTTTTGATTCCTGGTTTAGGAGTTGTCAGAGGTGGCAGCCGCAGTTGGTTTAATTTTGGTGTTTTTGCCTTGCAGCCGAGTGAGTTATTTAAGATAGGAATGATTATTTTTGCTGCGGTTTATATTGAAAAAAATTATTATCATATGAAGAAACTACGTTATAGTTTACGCTTGTTATTGGTAATGGGATTAGGGTTTTTGCTCATTATGTTACAACCTGATTTTGGAAGTGGAATCGTCATGGCATGCAGTATTGTGGTGATGTTAATTGTTTCACCTTTTCCTTTTATATATTTTATTTCTTTAGGTTGTTTAGGAGTAGTGGGAATTGTTATTATGATTTTATCTGCACCTTATCGAATGGAACGTATTTTATCTTTTCTTGATCCTTTTCAGGATCCACTTGGTAGTGGCTTTCAGGCTATTCAGGCACTGTATGCGATTGGTCCAGGAGGATTATTGGGTGTAGGATTTGATCAGAGTATTCAAAAACATTTTTATTTACCCGAACCACAAACTGATTTTATTTTTGCAATTGTTGCTGAAGAATTTGGCTTTTTAGGAGGAATTATTCTGATTGGACTTTATCTATGGCTATTTAAGACGATTTTACAAGTGAGTCAGAATGTCAAAGATATGTTTGGAACTTTACTGATGGTTGGTATTGTAGGAATGATTGGCATTCAAACTCTAATTAATTTAGGTGTTGTTGTAGGATTATTTCCAGTGACTGGTGTGACATTACCATTAATGTCGTATGGTGGAACCAGTTTAACAATTACATTAATGAGTATTGGAATTTTAATTAATATTTCGAAATCAGCAAATTGTGTGCTATAATGATGTATAGGAGTTGATAAAATGAAAGTAATCGTAAGTGCAGGTGGAACAGGCGGACATTTATATCCTGCTTTGGCACTTGTTGAACATATAAAGACAAAGGAAAAAGATGCTGAATTTTTGTTTGTTGGTACAACTGATCGTTTAGAATCACAAATTGTTCCTCAAATGGGATATGCATATCGTGGATTGCATGTGAAAGGATTGGTAGGAAATCCTATTCAAAAAATGAAAAATGCAATGATATTTATGAAATCATTATCGAAATCTAAACAAATTTTGAAAGAATTTAAACCAGATATTGTTGTTGGATTTGGTGGTTATCCAAGTGCTTCAATTGTTTTAGCAGCTGCTAAAATGAAAATTCCAACAATAATCCATGAACAAAATTCAATTATTGGTCTCACAAATAAAATTTTAATAAAAAAAGTAGATAAGATTGTATGTTGTTATCAAAAGGCGTATAATGAATTTCCTCATGAAAAAACTGTTTTATTGGGAAATCCACGTGCAAGTGTTGTTTCACATCAGCGTCTTTTAGATATTCATGATATCTATCATATCCCTATAAAACGAAAAACAGTTGTGATTGTCATGGGAAGTTTAGGTTCATCATCAGTCAATCGTGTCATGAAGGAAGCGTTAAGAGAAATTCAACATGATGCATTTGATGTTGTTTATGTAACTGGTAAAAATTATTATGATGAAATGAAAGAAGAATTAAGTGATTTAAGTGATTCAATTCATTTGGTTAGTTATATTGAAGATATGCCAAGTTTAATTGCTAGTTGTGATTTGATTGTTTCTCGAGCAGGAGCAACGACTCTAGCAGAAATTACAGCTTTAGGAGCAGCATCTTTAATTATTCCAAGTCCTTATGTTGTGGCAAATCATCAAGAGTATAATGCAAAGGAATTGGTTGATGCTAATGCGGCTCGCTGGATTTTAGAAAAAGATTTGGATGCTGCCACTTTTGTTAAAGAAATCAGATATTTATTGAATCATGAAGATGTTTTAAAAGCGTTAAGAACAAATGCACAGGCATTAGGGAAACCTCAAGCTTGTGAAGATATATATCAGGAAATGTTAAAGACATTAGAAAGGAAATAGATATGGATTTTGATCAATTATTTTTTGACTTAGTTGATTTAGATTTGGGTGAAATTATAGAAAATGAACCAATGTATAAACATACAACATTCAAAGTGGGTGGCCCTGCTCGCTTTTTTATAAATATTAAAGATATTGATGCTTTAAGACGTGGTATTCAATATTGTCGTCAACATCAGGTTAAGCATATGACAATTGGAAAAGGATCGGATATTTTATTTTCGGATAAAGAATATGAAGGTGTTATTTTTTCATTGTCACAAGGATTAAATCAAGTCCATTTTAATGGTTTGCAAATTCGTGCTGAGGCTGGTGTGAGTATGATTTATTTAGCTTATGAGGCAGCCAAAACGGGTTTGTCTGGTTTTGAATTTATGGGTGGTATCCCTGGTACTGTTGGTGGTGGCGTTTATATGAATGCGGGTGCCTATAAGTACTGTATGGCAGATGTTTTTGAATCTGCTCTTATACTCGATGATAATGGAAAGTTAATAACTCTTTCAAAGGAAGAAATGGCTTTTGATTATCGTAAGTCTATTTTACAGCAACATAAAGATTGGGTGTTAGTTGAAGCAACTTTTCAAATGATGCCACGAGATCCTCAGGAAATCATGAGAGTTTTAGATAAACGTAAAGAAAAACGTATGTCAACACAACCATGGAATTTTGCAAGTGCTGGCAGTATTTTTAGAAATCCTGATGAAAAACCAGCATGGCAATATATTGATGAATGTCATTTAAGAGGTTATGAAATAGGTGGAGCACAAGTGTCACCAAAGCATTCTAATTTTATTGTCAATAATGGTTATGCCAGTGCTAAAGATATATTGGATTTAATTTTGTTAGTTGAAAAAACAGTATTTGACCGTTTTCGTGTGGAGTTGAAAAAAGAAGTCATTTTGGTTAACTGGGAGTAGGTGATGAATATGTCTCATCAGCAGGAGTACTATTATAATGAACATGATGAGAACCAGGTTAAAAAAATATTGAAAACAAAAAAGAAAAAGAAATTGAAAAGACGAATTAAGATTTTGTTATTTTTGATTGTTTTTGTATGTATTGGTTCCTATTTTTTAAGTGATTATTCAAAAGTTAAATCAATGACAGTAACAGGTTGTCAAGAAGTCAAAGAGGAAGATATTTTAAACCATATTTCAGTTGATAAAAATTCTTTTTACTTATTTGTCAATACGAGCCGTTTAGAAGATGAAATCAAAGAAGTGCCCTTGGTCAAAAAAGCTCAGGTTAGCAAAGATCTTTTGGGTCATATTAAGATTGAAATTGTAGAGGCTGATAAGGTGGCTTATTGTATTATTGATAAAAAAACATATGTTATTGATGAATTGGGAAATGTAGTAGAGACAAAGGATCAAAAGATTATTCAATCTTTACAGGCAACTCCGCGTTTGAGTGAATTTAAAGATTTGAAATTTTTAAAAACTTTTGCGAAAGAATATGTAAAATTGCCTGAACTTATAAAAAGTCAAACGAGTGATATTGTCTATTCTCCTCAGGTTGCTGATGAAACAAGAATAAAATTTTTGATGGATGATGGAAAAACACTTTATCTAAGAGTGGAAGATATGGTCGAACAGTTAAATAAATTTGATTATGAAGCCAATAAGACAGTTTTTAAGGATCAATGTGTTTTTAAGTTTGAAGGAAAAAATGTATATATGGAAAAATGTAAATGATGTATCTTGATGGACAAGGTGCATCATTTTTGATAAAAAAACATAGATTGTTTCAAGATTATGTGTTTTCTTATCAGAAGATTTATGATACAATGTTAAAGAAGTATTTTTTAAAGGAGAATCATTTATGAAAGATATCTATGCTGTATTAGATATAGGGAGCGCAACAGTAAAATTGCTTGTTGGAGAAGTCGTTAGCGCAAATATCAATATATTATTTTCAAAGAAAATAACGAGTCATGGCATTCACAAAGGGAAGATTGAAAGTATGCCAACAGTTGTGAGTGAAGTGAAACAATTGATAGATGAAGCTTCAGCTGTTTTGGGAGCAACAATTACCAAAGTGGCTTTATGTATTCCATCAGTTCGTGCACATATTTATCAAAGTGATGGCATCACAAAAGTTAATTCTCCTTTAGATCAAATTACAAGTGATGACATTGTACGTGCTTTAAAACTTTCAAAACGTTTTGAATTGTCTGATGATGAGGAAATCATTTCGGTGATTCCTACAATGTTTCAACTTGATACCAAATCAATGAGAGAATTGCCATTGGGTCAAAAATCAGCTTCATTAAAAGCTGAATCATTGATTATTACAACAAAGAAAAAACTACTTTATGGATATATAAGCGCAGTGGAAAAAGCAGGGGTAGAAGTCTTAGATATTACAATTAATGCTTATGCCTGTGCTAAAGAAGCGTTTGATGCTGTATATCTTCAAGAAGGGGCTATCTTAATTGATATTGGTTATAGAACATCAACAGTTGCTTTTTTTGAGGGTGGTTATTTAAAATATATTGCTCAGGCAAATGTGGGTGGCTATGATTTGACAAAAATGATTGCGACATCTTGGCAAATCCCAATGGATAGAGCTGAGGTTTATAAAGTGAAATATGGAACTTGTGATCTTAATATTGGAGATGAAGATATTATACATACAACACGTGATAATGACTTTGAAAAGCATTATACACAAAAAGATCTTGCTCAAGTATTGTCAGAGGGTGTTCGTGAGATTATGGGAGTCATTAAAACAAAGATTGATGTTATTAATGATGGTAGAAGTTATGAGACTGTGATTGTTGGCGGTGGTGGCGAATTACCTGATATAGACCGTGTAGCAAGTGAAATATTGGATAGTGCAGTCAGAACGTATCGTCCAGATACGATTGGAGCAAGAGATATGTCATTTGTTTCATGTTTAGGAATGATGTATTATTTAAATGACCGTTCTAAAATTCTGGGTCATATGGATCCTTCGTTGATATTGCCTGATATTTCAAGTACGATGAGTATTCGTTTTAAAGGTTTGACAAAAAGTAAGCCAGTTTATAGTGATAAGAAAAAAGGAAAGTTGTCAAAGGTTATTGAGAATTTTTTTAGTGAAGAAGATTAATATATAAAAGTGAGGATAGAGAAGATGGATAGTAATTTAGATTTTGTTCAAGTTGCCAAAATAAAAGTTATTGGTGTTGGTGGCGGTGGCTGTAATGCTGTTGCAAGAATGGCTAAAGATGGAGTTAAAGGTGTTGATTTCTATGTTGCTAATACTGATGCACAAATATTAAAAGGTATTGATATTGACAATAAAATTATATTAGGACGTGAATTAACACATGGTTTAGGTGCTGGTGGGAACCCTGAAGTAGGGCGTAAAGCTGCTTTGGAAACTGAAGAAGAAATTAAAGAAGCTTTATCAGGTGCTAATATGGTCTTTATTGCTGCTGGTATGGGTGGTGGAACTGGTACTGGTGCAGCACCGGTTGTAGCTAAGATTTCAAAAGAATTAGGAGCTTTGACTGTTGGTGTTGTGACATCTCCATTTACTTTTGAAGGACCTAAGGTTTTAAGACAGGCTAAAGGTGGATTGGCTGAATTAAGAGAAAATGTAGATTCTATTATTGTTGTTTCTAATGATCGTTTGCTGGATGCTATTGGAAGAAAACCAATGGGAGAAGCTTTTAGAGAGGCAGATAATGTTTTAAGACAAGGTGTTCAAACGATTACTGATTTAATTGCGATTCCAGCATTTATTAATCTTGACTTTGCAGATGTTTCATCAGTTATGAAAGATCGTGGATCAGCATTAATTGGAATTGGTATGAGTGATGGTGAAAACAAGGCAGAAGAAGCGGCTATGCGTGCAATTTCATCACCTTTATTAGATGTTTCTATTGCTGGAGCAAAAGATGCTATTGTTAATGTAACTGGTGGTACAAACATTACTTTATATGATGCTAATACTGCTTTGGCGACAATTAGAGAAGCTGTAGGAAATGATGTTAATACTGTTTTGGGTGTTGCTATTAATGAAAATTTAGATGATCAAGTTATCGTTACTGTTATTGCAACTGGATTTGAAGATGAAGAAGAACCTGTTGCTGCGACACCAGTGCAACAAAAACAATCATCTCCATATGAATCTGTTGTTCGTCCAACTGTTTATGATACAGATGATGACGATGATGATGTTCCAGCATTTTTAAGAAATAGAAAATTATAAGCTAACGTATGTTAGCTTTTCTTGTATAGGAGGATAATAATGAAAAAGATAGGATTTATAGGAATGGGAAATATGGCAGGAGCCATTGCTTGTGGAATCGCAAAGTCGGGTTTTTTAAAAGGTGAAGAAATGATTGCATATGATGTTATGCCTTCACAATTGGATAAAGTGAAAGAATATCATTTTGCAATTGCTAAAAATGAACAGGAAGTTGTGGAACAAAGTGAAATTGTATTTATTGGTGTTAAACCCCAGGTTGTTGAAGCAGTTTTACTTCCATTAAAAGACTTATTAAAAGATAAAGCGCTTATTTCTATTGTTTTGGGATATGATTTTGCAAAATATAATGATTTACTTGATGCTTCAACACGACATATTTTTGTAATGCCTAACACGCCTGCTTTGGTTTTAAAGGGAATGTCATTAATTGAAGCAACACATTCATTGACGCCAGAAGAATTTGAATTTACCAAGGAGATGTTTGCTTCGATTGGTGAAATAGAAGTTGTTCCAAGTCACTTAATGGGTGCAGCTGGGACAGTGAGCGGTTGTGGACCAGCATTTATTTATATGGTTATTGAGGCATTGGCTGATGGAGCAGTGAAAGAAGGTGTGCCACGTCAAATGGCATATAAGTTGGCATCACAAATGGTATTAGGCAGTGGAGCAATGCAATTAGAAACGACACTTCATCCAGGAGTCTTAAAAGATCAAGTTTGTTCACCAGGAGGTTCAACGATTCGAGGTGTTGAAGCGTTGGAAAAAGGGAATGTTCGAGCAGCATTTGTTGATGCAATAACATCTGCAATTCATTATAAATAAAAAAGTATAAAAAGATTGAAATCGAAATATGACGATAAATTCAATCTTTTTTTATATAAAGAAGAGAAAGAGAGAAGAAAAATAAAAAAAGATGAAAAAAAGGCTTGCAAAAGGGTAAAGGAGATGATATTATAGATGAGCACTCGAGAGAGAGGGCAAGGGACATTGAAAACTAAACAGAAACACGTCAAAAAGAGAAACAGGAAACAAAGAGAGTCAAGAGAACAAGAAATTGTTTAGGAGATAGACAATGGAGAGTTTGATCCTGGCTCAGGATGAACGCTGGCGGCGTGCCTAATACATGCAAGTCGAACGCACTGATTAATCAGTGAGTGGCGAACGGGTGAGTAATACATAAGTAACCTGGCCTTGTGAGGGGGATAACTGCTGGAAACGGCAGCTAAGACCGCATAGGCAGAGGGGTCGCATGACCTCACTGTTAAATATCCCACGGGATAGCAGAAGGATGGACTTATGGCGCATTAGCTAGTTGGTGAGGTAGAGGCTCACCAAGGCGACGATGCGTAGCCGACCTGAGAGGGTGGACGGCCACACTGGGACTGAGACACGGCCCAGACTCCTACGGGAGGCAGCAGTAGGGAATTTTCGGCAATGGGCGAAAGCCTGACCGAGCAACGCCGCGTGAGGGAGGAAGTACTTCGGTATGTAAACCTCTGTTATAAAGGAAGAACGGCATATGTAGGGAATGACATATGAGTGACGGTACTTTATGAGGAAGCCACGGCTAACTACGTGCCAGCAGCCGCGGTAATACGTAGGTGGCGAGCGTTATCCGGAATCATTGGGCGTAAAGAGGGAGCAGGCGGCAATAGAGGTCTGCGGTGAAAGCCCGAAGCTAAACTTCGGTAAGCCGTGGAAACCAAATAGCTAGAGAGCAGCAGAGGATCGTGGAATTCCATGTGTAGCGGTGAAATGCGTAGATATATGGAGGAACACCAGTGGCGAAGGCGACGATCTGGGCTGCAACTGACGCTCAGTCCCGAAAGCGTGGGGAGCAAATAGGATTAGATACCCTAGTAGTCCACGCCGTAAACGATGAGTACTAAGTGTTGGGGGTCAGACCTCAGTGCTGCAGTTAACGCAATAAGTACTCCGCCTGAGTAGTACGTTCGCAAGAATGAAACTCAAAGGAATTGACGGGGGCCCGCACAAGCGGTGGAGCATGTGGTTTAATTCGAAGCAACGCGAAGAACCTTACCAGGTCTTGACATACCGATAAAAGCCTCAGAGATGAGGAAATAGCTATATCGGATACAGGTGGTGCATGGTTGTCGTCAGCTCGTGTCGTGAGATGTTGGGTTAAGTCCCGCAACGAGCGCAACCCCTGTTGCCAGTTACCATCATTAAGTTGGGGACTCTGGCGAGACTGCCTCTGCAAGGAGGAGGAAGGCGGGGATGACGTCAAATCATCATGCCCCTTATGACCTGGGCTACACACGTGCTACAATGGACGGATCAGAGGGAAGCGAGACCGCGAGGTGGAGCGAAACCCATAAACCCGTTCTCAGTTCGGACTGCAGTCTGCAACTCGACTGCACGAAGCTGGAATCGCTAGTAATCGCGAATCAGAATGTCGCGGTGAATACGTTCTCGGGCCTTGTACACACCGCCCGTCACACCATGAGAGTTGGTAACACCCGAAGCCGGTGGCCTAACCGCAAGGAAGGAGCTGTCTAAGGTGGGACTGATGATTGGGGTGAAGTCGTAACAAGGTATCCCTACGGGAACGTGGGGATGGATCACCTCCTTTCTAGGGAGAAGAGAAGACGTGGAGATCTGTTTAGTTTTGAATGTGCGTTGCGTGCATTCAAGGCAGGAACATTGAAAACTGAATAGCAAACTAGCAAAAACTTTTTACAACAGAAAAGAAGATAGATGAAGAAGAAACGAGATCAGGAAAGAGATTGAAGGTCGATTCATCTAGTTGCAAAAAACTAAGATAAACAAAAGAGAAAACAAGAAAAAGAACTTGAACACTTTAGGTTAAGCAAGAAAGAGCGTATGGCGGATGCCTAGGCACTAGGAGGCGAAGAAGGACGCAGCAAACGGCGAAACGCGGCGGCGAGCAGTAAGCAGGCTAAGACCCGCTGATGTCCGAATGGGGGAACCCGGCACATCGAGAGGTGTGTCATCATGCATTGAATATATAGATGCATGAGGCAAGACGCAGGGAACTGAAACATCTCAGTACCTGCAGGAGAAGAAAGTAAGAACGATTCCGTAAGTAGCGGCGAGCGAAAGCGGAGGAGCCCAAACCATCATAGCGATGGGGTTATAGGGGTGTCAGCAAAGTTGAGCGAGCATGATAGGAGAAGCGCAGGGGAAGGCGCAGCGAAGAGGGTGAAACTCCCGTATCCGAAATTGTGGGAGTGAGACGAGACAGACCCTGAGTACGTCGGGGCACGTGGAATCCTGACGGAATTATCGAGGACCATCTCGAAAGGCTAAATACTCCCTAGTGACCGATAGTGAACCAGTACCGTGAGGGAAAGGTGAAAAGAACCCCGGGAGGGGAGTGAAAGAGAACCTGAAACCATATGCTTACAAGAAGTCAGAGCCCGTTAAAGGGTGATGGCGTGCCTTTTGTAGAATGAGCCGGCGAGTTATGATATGGAGCGAGGTTAAGCAGGAGATGCGGAGCCGAAGCGAAAGCGAGTCTGAAAAGGGCGGAAGTTGCATGTCATAGACCCGAAACCGAGTGATCTAGCCATGATCAGGTTGAAGTTGGGGTAAAACCCGATGGAGGACCGAACCGACCCCCGTTGAAACGTTGGCGGATGAATTGTGGCTAGGGGTGAAATTCCAAACGAACTCGGAGATAGCTGGTTCTCCCCGAAATAGCTTTAGGGCTAGCGTCGCAGGAAGTGTCATGAAGGTAGAGCACTGAATATGTGATGGCCTCATCCCGAGGTACTGAGCATAATCAAACTCCGAATGTCATGAAGACATATGCGGCAGTCAGACTGCGGGTGATAAGGTCCGTAGTCAAGAGGGAAACAGCCCAGACCATCAGCTAAGGTCCCAAAATATATGCTAAGTGGAAAAGGATGTGGAGATGTCCAGACAACTAGGAGGTTGGCTCAGAAGCAGCCATCCTTTAAAGAGTGCGTAACAGCTCACTAGTCGAATGACTCTGCGCCGAAAATTTACCGGGGCTAAGCATAATACCGAAGCTATGGATTTATACGAAGTATAAGTGGTAGGGGAGCGTTCCTGACAGCGAGGAAGCATGATCGCAAGGACATGTGGAGCGTCAGGAAGAGAGAATGCCGGTGTGAGTAGCGGAACGTGGGTGAGAATCCCACGCACCGAAAACCCAAGGTTTCCAGAGGAAGGTTCGTCCGCTCTGGGTAAGTCGGGGCCTAAGGCGAGGCCGAGAGGCGTAGTCGATGGATAACGGGTGGAGATTCCCGTACCTGGCGAAGAGGCAATGGAGTGACGGAGAAGGCTAGGCGATCCAGCTGCTGGAATAGCTGGTGCAAGCGAGGTAGGGGACATCCAGGCAAATCCGGATGTTGAAACCCGAAGGCGTGAAGCGTATGGAACATTACGATAAGTACAGAAGTCGCCAAAGCAAGCTTCCAAGAAAAGCTTCTAGCAATAAACTCTTTGTCAGCCCGTACCGAAAATGGACACACATGGGTGAGGAGAGAATCCTAAGGTGAGCGAGAGAACTATAGCTAAGGAACTCTGCAAAATGACTCCGTAACTTCGGGATAAGGAGTGCTCAGTGAAAGCTGAGCCGCAGTAAAACGGCCCAAGCGACTGTTTACCAAAAACACAGCTCTCTGCCAAGACGCAAGTCGAAGTATAGGGGGTGACGCCTGCCCGGTGCTGGAAGGTTAAGAGGAGTTGTCATCCGCAAGGAGAAGCAATGAATTGAAGCCCCAGTAAACGGCGGCCGTAACTATAACGGTCCTAAGGTAGCGAAATTCCTTGTCAGGTAAGTTCTGACCCGCACGAAAGGCGTAACGATTTGGGCGCTGTCTCAGCTGTAGACTCGGTGAAGTCTTAGTACCTGTGAAGATGCAGGTTACCCGCGACTAGACGGAAAGACCCCATGGAGCTTTACTGTAGCTTGATATTGGATCTTGATGCATGATGTACAGGATAGGTAGGAGACTGAGAGACGGATACGCCAGTATTCGAGGAGTCGCCGTTGGGATACTACCCTTGATGCATTGAGGTTCTAACCGGACATCGTGAAGCCGATGACGGGACAGTGTCAGGTGGGCAGTTTGACTGGGGCGGTCGCCTCCCAAAGAGTAACGGAGGCGCCCAAAGATACCCTCAGCATGGATGGAAACCATGCGCAGAGTGCAAAGGCAAAAGGGTGTTTGACTGCGAGACCAACAAGTCGAGCAGGGACGAAAGTCGGGCTTAGTGATCCGGCGGTGCCGAATGGAAGGGCCGTCGCTCAACGGATAAAAGCTACCCTGGGGATAACAGGCTGATCTCCCCCAAGAGTTCACATCGACGGGGAGGTTTGGCACCTCGATGTCGGCTCATCGCATCCTGGAGCTGAAGTCGGTTCCAAGGGTTGGGCTGTTCGCCCATTAAAGCGGTACGCGAGCTGGGTTCAGAACGTCGTGAGACAGTTCGGTCCCTATCTGTCGTGGGCGTAGGAAGTTTGAGGAGAGCTGCCCTCAGTACGAGAGGACCGGGGTGGACAGACCAATGGTGCACCAGTTGTCACGCCAGTGGCACAGCTGGGTAGCTAAGTCTGGAAGGGATAAACGCTGAAGGCATCTAAGTGTGAAGCCCCCTCCAAGATGAGACTTCCCATTCAAAGCGAAGTAAGACCCCTCTAAGACGAAGAGGTAGATAGGTCATAGGTGCAAGCATAGCGATATGCTGAGCTGAATGATACTAATCGGTCGAGGGCTTAGCCTAGAAGAAGGGTTCAAGGAGAAAGAAGCTAGAGAGCTGTTCAGTTTTGAGTGCTCGTGCATTCAGGAGAAGGAAAGAGATCCGGTGGCGATAGGGTGATGGAGACACCTGTACCCATACCGAACACAGAAGTTAAGCATCACAGCGGCGAAGATAGTGCGCAAGTGCGACAATAGCAGGCTGCCGGTTCAATCCGGGAG